>NZ_WAAS01000023.1:0-46193 GCF_008806585.1 Micromonospora sp. AMSO12t | reverse complement strand
ACGCCGCCCCCCGGTCAGCGGGTGGACAACCCGTACCTGAACGCCAAGGGGTACGTGAACCCGGAGTGGAAGGCCAAGGCCGAGTCCGTTTCCGGCGGCAGCCGGGTGTCGAACAACCCGACCGCCGTCTGGATCGACCGGATCGCCGCCATCAACGGCACCCCGGACAGCAGCTCCAACGGCGCGATGGGCGTCCGGAACCACCTGGACAAGGCGCTCGAGCAGGGGGCGAACTACATCCAGTTCGTCATCTACAACCTGCCCGGCCGCGACTGCGCCGCGCTGGCCTCGAACGGTGAGCTGCAGGCTCACGAGCTGCCCCGGTACAAGGCCGAGTACATCGACCCGATCGCCGCGATCCAGGCCGACCCGAAGTACGCCAGCCTGCGGATCGTCAACATCATCGAGATCGACTCGCTGCCGAACCTGGTGACCAACACCTCCGGCAACCCCGGCGGCACCGCGATGTGCGACACGGTGAAGGCCAACGGCGCCTACGTCAACGGCGTCGGGTACGCCCTGTCGAAGCTGGGCGCGATCGGCAACGTCTACAACTACATCGACGCCGCCCACCACGGCTGGATCGGCTGGGACAGCAACTTCAGCCCGACCGCGCAGATCCTGAAGGACGCCGCCGTCGCCTCCGGCAGCAACGTGAACAACGTGCACGGCTTCATCGTCAACACCGCCAACTACTCGGCGCTGCGTGAGCCGTACATCAAGATCACCGACAACGTCAACGGCAGCAGCGTGCGGCAGTCGAAGTGGATCGACTGGAACTTCTACGTGGACGAGCTCTCGTTCGCCCAGGCGTTCCGCAACGAGCTCGTCGCCAAGGGCTTCGACTCGAAGATCGGCATGCTGATCGACACGTCCCGCAACGGCTGGGGCGGCACCGCCCGGCCCACCGGCCCGGGCGCGACGACCAACGTGGACACGTACGTCAACGGCGGTCGGGTGGACCGTCGGATCCACGCCGGCAACTGGTGCAACCAGGCCGGGGCCGGCCTGGGCGAGCGCCCGAAGGCCGCGCCGGAGCCGGGCATCGACGCCTACGTCTGGGTGAAGCCCCCGGGCGAGTCGGACGGCTCCAGCAAGGAGATCCCGAACAACGAGGGCAAGGGCTTCGACCGGATGTGCGACCCGACCTACACCGGCAACGCCCGCAACGGCAACAGCATGAGCGGCGCCCTGCCGGACGCCCCGATCTCGGGCGCCTGGTTCCCGGCGCAGTTCACGCAGCTCATGCAGAACGCGTACCCGGCGCTCTGAGACTGGAGCCCACCCGCCGCTGGCAGTAGGTGAGGCGCTCCAGCGGCAGGTTCCCCGGGCCCCCGGTCCGACCGTCCGACGGTCGGGCCGGGGGCCCCTCGCGTACGCCGGTCAGGGCACCGTCTTCTCGATCGCCGCGCGGCCCAGCTCGGCCAGGTCCCGGCGGGCCCGCTCGACGTTCTCCGGCGTGACGTCCTGCCCCCGGGCCGCGACCAGGTCCTCCGGCTCCCAGGGCTGCTCCGCCCCGGTACGGATGTCGTCCGGGGCCGCGCCCGTGCCGGTGCCGGTCGCGCCGGTGCCGGCGGCGTACGGGTCGCCGATCAGCTCGTCGCCGCCCGACCGGTCCCCGGTGAACGACGGAGTGTCGCGGTCGGCGCCGCCGCCGGTCCTCAGCTGCGGGATGCCGGTGTCGTCCTCGACCGCCGCGGCCACCTCCGGGCTCTCCTCTAGCGGTCGGTCACGGTCACGATCCGTCATGTCGCTGCCCTCCTGTCGCCAGGTGGTCTCCTGATCCTGCTTGCGTACCCGGCGGGGCGGTGCCCATGCCGGGTGTCGGCGGGGCGGCTCAGCGCTCCTCGTCGGGGGTCTCCGGCGGTTCGACCGGATTGCGCCACTGCCAGAGCAGCATCAGCACGCCGAAGGCGAGCATGCCGAGACCCGCCCAGAGGTTGATCCGGACCCCCTGCGCCTTCTGCACGGCGGAATCGCCGTCGAAGACGCCGATCAGGGTGACGATCGCCCCGTACGCGGTGAAGAGGCCACCGATCACCCGGCGGATGTCGAACAGCCGCGCGGCGGCCGAACGGCGGCGGGCCTCCTCGGTGGCCTCGACCGACCGGTCGTGCCCGTGCGGGTTGAGGTTTTCCATGCTCATGGCCGAGCGCCCCTTCCTAGAAGAACGGCACGTAGAGGAGGAGGGACAGCGCCACCGCGATCAGGCCGAGGAGCACCGGGGAGCGCCACCAGACGGCGTCCCCGGTCAGCAGGTCGCCCTTCACGTCGACGGCGCCCATGCCGTAGACCAGCCCGCGCAGGTCCTCGTCCTGCTTCTTCGCGGTGAACGGGGTGACGACGGCGGCGACGACGGCCGCCGTGACGAACGCGATGCCGGCGCCCCAGAAGCTCTCCTCCAGGTCGGAGTTGAAGTGCACCACCCCGGCCTTGTAGAGCAGGTAGGTGGCCAGCGCCGCCAGGGTGCCCAGCAGCAGGGAGAGGAAGCCGGCCGCCGCGCTCATCCGCCGCCAGAACATGCCGATGATGAAGGTGGCGAACAGCGGCGCGTTGAACAGCGAGAACAGCGCCTGGATGTAGTTCATGATGTTGCTGAAGCCGGCGGCGATGAACGCCGTGCCGATGCCGACCAGCACGCCGCCGACCGTCGCCCACCGGCCGATGCGGATGTAGTAGTCGTCGGGGCGGTCCCGCCGCACGTACTGCTGCCAGATGTCGTAGGTGAACACGGTGTTGAAGCCGCTCACGTTCGCCGCCATGCCGGCCATGAACGACGCGACCAGGCCGGTCACCGCGATCCCGAGCACGCCGTTGGGCAGCAGGTCACGCATCAGCAGCGGGATCGCGTTGTTGTAGACCAGGTCGCCGCTCTCCGCGCCGAGCCCCTGCACCGTCACCAGGGCGACCAGGCCGGGGATCACCGTGACCACCGGGATGAGCAGCTTCGGGTACGCGGCGATGATCGGCGTCCGCCGGGCGGCGCTCATGTTCTTGGCCGACAGCGCGCGCTGCACCTCGGCGAAGTTGGTCGTCCAGTAGCCGAAGGAGAGCACGAAGCCGAGCCCGAAGACGATCCCGATCCAGTGCGCGCCGAGCGGGTTGTCGGTGCCGCCGGTGTCCTGCCAGGTGTGCAGCCCCGCCTCGCCCAGCTTGGACTCGCGCACCGCGTCCATCAGGCCGGACACCCCGCCCACCTTGACCAGTCCCAGGATCGTGATCGGCAGCAGGCCCGCGATGATCACGAAGAACTGGAGCACCTCGTTGTAGATCGCCCCGGAGAGCCCACCCACGGTGATGTACGCCAGCACGATCAGCGCGCCGACCACGATGGCGACCCAGAGCGGCCAGCCGAGCAGCGCCTGCATGATCAGTGCCAGGGCGTAGAGGTTCACGCCGGCGATGAGCACCTGGGCGACGGCGAAGCTGAGCGCGTTCAGCAGGTGGGTGGGGCGGTTGAAGCGCAGTCGCAGGTACTCGGGCACGCTGCGGACCTTGGAGCCGTAGTAGAACGGCATCATCACGATGCCGAGGAAGACCATCGCCGGCACGGCGCCGATCCAGTAGTAGTGCAGCGTCATCGCGCCGTACTGGGCGCCGTTGGCGGCCATGCCGATGATCTCCAACGCCCCGAGGTTGGCCGAGACGAAGGCCAGGCCGGTCACCCAGGCGGGCAGCGAGCGGCCGGAGAGGAAGAAGTCGACGCTGGTCCGGATGGCCCGCCGGGCGGCGAAACCGACACCGAGCACCGTGACGAAGTAGAGCGCCAGGATGCCGTAGTCCAGGACGTTCATGTTCAGCCGCAGGCCATCGCCGTCCATCCCGGTAACCCTTCGTCGACCGTCCGTGCCCGATGAGTGTGCGCGGGCAATTACCCCGAACGCGCAGTTTCACGCCTGCGGCGGCCAAACCCGCCCGCACCCTGCTTCCCGACCCCGGAAGGCACGGACGGGACGGCCCTCACCGGAGGTGTCGGAGGGCGGCCGCCGACAGCGGGGTCCGGACGCGGAGGCGCCCCCGGCCGGTCGGCCGGGGGCGCCTGTGGGGAACCGGGGTCAGCGCCCGAGCACCCGGTCCAGGAAGTCGCGGTAGTGGCGGACGGCCATCCGGAGCTGTTCGGTGTCGGCGGAGCCGGCGTCCTGCCAGCCGCCCAGCTTGTTCTTCTGCGCGGACAGCGCCGAGGAGAGCGCCTGGATGGCCTCGTCGACCAGCGACTGGGCCTCCCCGGCCGCCGCGCGGGGATCGTCCACGAAGCGCAGCTGGACGTTGCGCCAGCGGTCCCGGAAGCCCTGCGCCGTCGCCGGGTCGAAGAGGCTGGCCGGTTCGGCGGCCACGGTCGCGCCCGCCGGCCGGTCGGTGCCGGCGACCCCCAGTTCCCCGGTGGCCGCCCGCCCGGCCGGCGCGTGCTCGGCGTCCGGGTCGACCATCGTGGGCGTGGCGCTGCCGTACCCGGCAGCCCCGGCCGCGCCGCCCTCCGGGTCGCCGGCCCACCCGGTGACGTCGGCCCGGCGCTCGGGACGGCCGTCTGCGGCGTCCGGCGGCAGCACCTCGGCGCCGTCCCGGCGGTCCTGCCGGTCGTCGGAACGGTCGTCGCCGAGCCCGACGGAACGGTGGAACTCGGCGGTCGGGTCCGCCCGGCGGCCCTCCCGGGGGCCGCCCACGGCACCGTCGCCCGGGCGCGCGGTCGACTCCGTACGCGGGTCGGGCTCGTCCTCCGGCAGGGGGCTGGCCAGGGCGGACGCGGCGACCGCGCCGCCGACGCTGGTGGCCCCGAAGGCGGTCGGCACCGGCCCCGGCTCGTGGAACCCGCCCCGGTCGCGGTCGGCGTCCCGGTCGTCCGGCCGGGCCCGGCCGGCGTCCCGGTCGCGCGACGGCTCGTCGTCGTCGCGGCCGGTCCGGTTGCGGCCGGTCCGGTCGCGGTCGGCGACCGCCGGATCGTCGAAGGTGCCCCGGTCGTCGAGGACGTCCTCGGGTACGTCGGCCCGGCCGGACCGGTCGCCCGGAGGCGGCACCGGCACCGGCTCGGAGCGGACGGCCTCGGGGTGCTCGTTGCCCACCCGCTGCTCTTCCTGGCGCATGGTCATCCTCCTAGCGGCTCGTGACGTCGTGCTGGCTGTCCGGGTCGTGCTGCTCGGACGGTCGGGCTCCGACCGGCTCCTCGCCGAGCAGGTCTGCGAAGAGGGCGCGGTAGTGGACGACGGCCTGGCGGAGTTCCTCCGTGCTCGCCTCGCCCCGGGAGTTGCGCAGGTGGATGTCGTGGGCGTCGCGGTAGTGGCCCAGCGTGCGGGCGTGTTCGACGGAGAGGTGGGCGATCTGGTCGGAGAACTCGCCGGTGGGGTAGCCACGTTCCGCGATGAGCCGGGTGACCAGTTCGTCCGCCTCACCCACGGTCTCGGCGGGGGAGTCGACGAAGCGGACCTGGAGCTCCTCCCACGCGGCGGAGTACCGGGCCCGGGACTCGGGGGCGAGGGGGGTCAGCGTGAGCTCCGCGTGGCGGCGCTCCCGCTCCCGCAGTTCCCGCTCGGCGGCGGTCCGGCTGTCCTGCTCGGCGACGGCACGGTCGTACTCGGGACCGAACCGCGACCGCAGCGCGCGGCGGCGGGCGTACGACCGGGCGGCCACGGCTACGGCCGCGATCACCAGCACGACGAGAACGATGACGACTATCTGCGTGGGCGACATGGCTCCTCCTTCGTCAGGTGGTATTCCCTCCGCTCACTGCCCGCCAATCCCGTTCCGGTGCACTTTCCTGACGAACCCGACCCCGCTGCCCGGCGGACCCGACCCCCGCTGATTCCCCGCCGCGGCATGACGAGTCACACAGCGTGACCGGCCGCCAAAACTTGACTCGTTCCAGAAAACGCGCTTGGGTGGGGTGATGCCGGTCGGATCCTGCTGCGCCGGTTCGCCCCGGCCGGCGGACCGGCCCGGTACGAGCTGGGCGGGACGACCACGACCACCGGAGGAGAGCCATGAGCGACCCGCAGGCCAACAGGCCGATCCTCACCACCCGTCAGGGTCACCCCGTGCACAACAACCAGCAGCAGCGGACGGTCGGTTCGCGCGGCCCGGCGACGCTGGAGAACTACCACTTCCTGGAGAAGATCAGCCACTTCGACCGGGAGCGCATCCCGGAGCGGGTGGTGCACGCCCGCGGCTTCGTCGCGCACGGCGAGTTCGAGGCGTACGGGACGATCGGCGACCAGCCGGCGTCGACGTACACCCGGGCCAAGCTGTTCCAGACCAGGGGCAACAAGACGCCCGTGACCATCCGCTTCTCCACCGTCATCGGCGGCCGGGACTCCTCCGAGGCGGCGCGCGACCCGCGCGGCTTCGCCGTCAAGTTCCGCACCGAGGACGGCAACTGGGACATGGTGGGCAACAACCTCCAGGTCTTCTTCATCCGCGACGCGATCAAGTTCCCGGACGTGATCCACGCGCTGAAGCCGGACCCGGTCACCTTCCGTCAGGAGCCGAACCGGATCTTCGACTTCATGTCGAACACGCCCGAGTCGATGCACATGCTGACCTGGCTCTTCTCCCCGTACGGCATCCCGAAGAACTACCGGACGATGCGCGGCTCCGGGGTGAACACCTACCGCCTCGTCAACGCCGAGGGCGAGGGCGTGCTGGTCAAGTTCCACTGGCTGTCCCAGCAGGGCGAGCACAACCTCACCCAGGCCGAGGCGGACGCCATCCAGGCCACCGAGCTGGGCCACGCCTCGAAGGACCTCTACGAGGCGATCGAGCGCGGCGACCACCCGAAGTGGGAGCTCAACGTCCAGGTGATGAGCGACGACGAGCACCCGGAGCTGGACTTCGACCCGCTCGACGACACCAAGATCTGGCCGGCGGAGGACTTCCCCTACCTGCCGGTCGGCATGATGACGCTCAACCGCAACATCACCGACCACCACAACGAGAACGAGCAGATCGCCTTCGGCACCGGCGTGCTGGTCGACGGCATCGACTTCTCCGACGACAAGATGCTGATCGGCCGGACGTTCTCCTACTCGGACACCCAGCGTTACCGGGTCGGCCCGAACTACCTCCAGCTGCCGGTCAACCGGCCGCGCGAGGACGTGCGGGTCAGCACCAACCAGACCGGCGGCCAGATGTCGTACGGGGTGGACGACCGCGGTGCCAACCCGCACATCAACTTCGAGCCGTCCTCGGTCGCCGGTCTCCGGGAGGCCGACGAGTCCTACCGGGAGTACCGTCCGTTCGTCTCGGGCCAGGTCATGAAGGCCCCGATCGAGCGGCAGAACAACTACGCCCAGGCGGGCCGGCGCTACCGCGAGATGGCCGACTGGGAGCGGGACGACCTGATCCTCAACCTCACCACCCTGCTGGCCCAGTGCGACAAGCACATCCAGGAGAAGATGGTCTGGCACTTCAGCCAGTGCGACGCCGACTACGGCCGCCGGGTCGCCGAGGGCCTCGGCATCTCCGTCGACGCCTGATCCGTACCACCCACGAACGCCCCGCCGGCCCCCGGCGGGGCGTTCGTCGATCATGGACGTTCGTCCGGTAGGCCCGGCGCGACGGACGGTAGTGCATCGGGCGAGGATTACGTATCCTGCCCAAGGCGTCAGCCGGACCTGCCCGGCACCGCGGGCCGGAACAGTCCGACCGCGACGCTGCCCGGCCGGCGCCGGCGCCCCCGCAGCCACACCTTTCGGGCGAGGTCTGATTGAACACCCGCGACTGGCCGATCCGCTCGAAGCTGACCGCATTGGTCGTCGTGCCGGTGACCGCGCTGCTGGCACTCTGGATCTTCGCCACCACGCTCACCTTCGGGCCCGCCCTCGATCTGCTCGCCGCCCGGACGCTCCTCTACGACCTCGGCCGTCCCGGCGAGACGGTGGTGGCCGAGCTGCAACGGGAACGCCGGCTCTCGGTGGTGCAGTTGGCGGGCGAGAGCGACGCGCCGGGGCTCGCCGAGCAGCGGCAGCGGACCGACCGGGCGATCGCGGAGCTGCGCCGGCGGGTCGGCGGGGAGGAGTTGCGCGACGCCGCCGACGACATCCTCGACGCCCGGCTCGACCAGCTGGTCACCGCGCTGGACGCGCTGCCCGCCGGGCGGGGGTTCATCGACCGGCGGGCGGTGGACCGGGCCGGCGCGGTCGGGCTCTACAGCGGAATGATCAATTCGGCCTTCCAGGCGTTCTCGGCGATGGCCAACCTGCCCGACCGGGACCTCAACCGGCAGGCCCTGGCCGTCACCGGGCTCGGCCGGTCCCGGGAGCTGCTCGGGCAGACCGACGCCCTGCTCGCCGGGGCGTTCACCGCCGGCCGGTTCGCCGACGGCGAGCACCTCCAGCTGGTGCAGACCGTCGGCAACCAGCGGTTCCTCGCCGAGACGGCGATCGCCGACCTGCCGGACGCCGAGCGCGCCGCGTTCCAACGGCTGACCGAGGGGGCGACCTTCGGCCGGCTGCGGGCGATGCAGGACGAGCTGGTGGGCGCCGGCTCCGCCACCCGGCCGACAGTGGACCCGAGGGCCTGGCAGGAGAACTACCAGGCGGTGCAGCAGGCACTGCGGGAGTTCGAGCTGGCGCAGGCCGACGGGCTCGCCGAGCGGTCGGTGCCGTCGGCCGTGCGCATCCTGGTCCGCCTCGGCGCCGCCGGGCTGCTGGGCCTGGCCGCCGTCGTGGTCTCGGTCCTCGTGTCGCTGCGGGTCGGCCGCAGCCTCGCGCACCGGCTCTCCGGCGTACGCACGGCCGCGCTGGAGACGGCCGAGCACCGGCTGCCCGACGTGGTGGCCCGGCTGCGCCGGGGCGAGCAGGTCGACGTCGCCCGGGAGGCGCCCCCGCTGGAGTACGGCGGCGACGAGATCGGCCAGGTGGCGCGGGCGTTCACCGCGGTGCAGCGCACCGCCGTGCAGTCGGCCGTCGACGAGGTGACCCTGCGCCGGGGCCTCAACGAGGTGTTCCTCAACATCGCCCGGCGCAGCCAGGGGCTGGTGCACCGGCAGCTCGCGCTGCTCGACCGGATGGAGCGGCACACCGAGGACCCGGACGAGCTGGCGGAGCTGTTCCGCGTCGACCACCTCGCCACCCGGCTGCGGCGGCACGCCGAGGACCTGGTCATCCTGGCCGGCGCGGCCCCCGGGCGGGGCTGGCGCAACCCGGTCGCGACGGTCGACCTGGTCCGGGGCGCGATCTCCGAGGTCGAGTCGTACGACCGGGTCGACATCACCACCGTGGCACCCGCCGGCGTGCTGGGGCGGGCCGTCGGCGACGTGATCCACCTGCTCGCCGAGCTGATCGAGAACGCCACCGCGTTCTCGCCGCCGAAGACCCGGGTCGAGGTCTCCGGGCAGCACGTGGCGAACGGCTACGCGGTGGAGGTCACCGACCGGGGCCTGGGCATGTCCGCCGCCGCGCTGGAGGACACGAACCGGCGGCTGGCCCGCTCGCCCGACTTCGAGCCCTCCGAGACCGCCCGCCTCGGACACTTCGTGGTGGCCCGCCTCGCCGCCCGGCACGGGGTCCGGGTGCGGCTGCGCCCGTCCGACGGCGGCGGGCTGACCGCTGTGGTGCTCATCCCCGCCGACCTGGTCACCGACGAGCCCTCTCTGCCCCCGACCGGCGGCCCGCCGGTGGCGCCCCGGCCCGCCTCGACGTCGGAGGAGCGGCGGCTCGCCCGGGCGAGCCGGCTGGGCACGCTGCCCCGCCCGGCCCGCTCCACCGGGCCCGCCACGGCACCCTCCACCGGGGCTCCGGCCGCCTCCCGCTCCGCGCACGCCGGCACGGGCCCCGCGCGGCCGGCCCCGGCCGGCGCGGCCCCCGGTTCGGCCCCGGGTGGGGCGGATGCCGGCGGTCCCGCCCCGGTCGAGGCCGTCGGGGAGATCGACGGGCTGCCCCGTCGGGTACGCCGCCGGCCTCCGGCGGTCCGGCCCCGGCACCCGGACACGACCGGGGAGCACTCCTCCGCCGGGGACGCGTCGGGGCGGCGGTCCGCGCTGGACGGCCCGACGCTGCGGCAGCCGGTGATCGCCAGTCCCGCCCCGCGCAGCCCGGAGGAGGCACGGCGGATCATGTCCGCCCTCCAGGCCGGCACCGCCCGTGGCCGCGCGGCGGCCACCGGGACGACCCCGCGACAGGCCGCGCCCGCCGCCGACCGGCCGGACCCGCCTCGTGCAGACCCGAGCCCGACGCCGGCCGACCCGCCGAGTGCGGACCCGAACCCGACGCCGGCCGAGCAGCCGGTGGACACCGAACCCAGGACCGCGACTGAGAGGGACGCCTGATGCATCCGACTAGGCAGAGCGCCGATCTCGACTGGTTGCTCGACGAGCTGGTGGAACGGGTGCCGCCCGCCCGACAGGCGGTGGTGCTCTCGGCGGACGGGCTGCTGATGGGCGCCTCCGCCGGGATGGACCGTGCCGACGCCGAGCACCTGTCCGCGCTGGCGTCGGGCTTCTCCAGCCTGGCCCGGGGCGCGAGCCGGCAGGTGGCCGGCGGGGCGGTCCGGCAGACCGTGGTGGAGATGGAGTCCGCGTACCTCTTCGTCACCGCGGCCGGGCAGGGCGCCTGCCTGGCCGTGGTCGCCGACGCGGACGCGGACATCGGCCTCGTGGCGTACGAGATGGCGATGCTCGTCACCCGGGTCGGGGAGTACCTCAGCGCCCCGGCCCGGACGACGGCGGGGACCGCCGATGCGGGCTGACTCGCCCGGGCCGCAGCACGAGTGGCTCGACGACGACGCCGGCCCGGTCGTGCGGCCCTACACCCTCACCGGCGGCCGGGTCCGCTCGGGCGCGGTCGGCTTCGACCTGGTCGCGTACGTGCTGGCCGAGGCGGCCGCCGACCCGACCGTCCACCCGGAGCTGCACCCCGAGCACCGGCGCCTGGTGGAGTTGGCCGCCCGACCGGTCCCCGTCGCGGAGCTCGCGGTCGACCTCGACCTCGCGGTGGGCGTGGTCCGCGTGCTCCTCGGCGACCTGCTGTCGCGCGGGCTGGTCGCGGTGCACCAGCCGACGGCCGCCGCATACCTGCCCGACGACGACATCCTCAAGGCGGTGGTCAGTGGACTCCGTGCGCTATGACCGGACCGGATCCGAATCCCGGATCCCGCTCGCGTTGAAGATCCTGATCGCCGGGGGGTTCGGCGCCGGCAAGACGACGCTGGTGAGCGCGCTCAGCGAGGTCCGGCCGTTGCAGACCGAGGAGGTGCTGACCGGTGCCGGCATCGGCACCGACGACCTCTCCGGCGTAGAGGCGAAGTCGACCACCACGGTGGCGATGGACTTCGGCCGGATCACGATCAACGACGACCTCCAGGTCTACCTCTTCGGCACCCCGGGCCAGGACCGGTTCTGGTTCCTCTGGGACGAGCTGGCGTTCGGCGCGCTCGGGGCCGTGGTGCTCGCCGACACCCGCCGACTGGCCGACTGCTTCCCGTCGATCGACTACTTCGAGCAGCGGGGCGTCCCGTTCGTCGTGGGGGTCAACTGCTTCGACGGCGGCCGCCGGTTCAGCCTGGAGTCCGTACGCCAGGCGCTGGACCTCGACCCCGACGTGCCGCTGGTGCTCTGCGACGCGCGGGACCGGCAGTCCGGCAAGGAGGTGCTGATCGCGCTGGTCGAGCACGTGGCCCGGCAGCGCGGCGAGCCCGTCCCGGCGGCCTGAGCCGGCGGCGGCCCGGCGGGCGTCTGCCGGCGGGCCGCCACGATTCGGTGGGGGTTTCGGGGCTAAGCGGGCGGCCCAGTGGGAACGCTGGTGGGATCGACGGAGGAATCGGCGGAAGGCGGACGCGGTGACAGGTCAGGGCGAGATCGTCCACATCGGCGGCTACACGGCGCACAGCGGGGGCCGGGCCGCCGGCATCGTCGCGGCGCGGCGGGACCCCGTCTCCGGTGAGCTGACCCCGCTCGGCACCGTCGCGGTCACCCCCTCGCCCTCCTTCCTGGCTCGGCACCCGCGGCTGCCCGTCCTCTACGCGGTGAACGAGCTGCCCGACGGGCAGGTCAGCGCCTTCCGCGTCGGCGCCGACGGCGAGCTGACCCCGCTCGGCACCCGGCCCACCGGGGGCGCGGAGCCCTGCCACCTGGCGGTCGTCCCGGACGGCGGCCACCTCGTGGTGGCCAACTACGGCGGCGGCAGCGTGACGGTGTTCCCGCTCGACCCCGACGGCGCCCCCGGCGAGCGCAGCGACCTGGTGCAGCACGAGGGGCACGGGCCGGACCGGGAGCGCCAGGAACGCGCGCACGCCCACATGGTGAACCCCGATCCGGGCCAGGGCCCGCTGCTCGCGGTCGACCTGGGCACCGACTCGATCTACCGCTACGACCTGGACGCGGCCTCCGGCCGGCTGGTACCCCGGGCACCCCGGGTGCGCACGGCCGCCGGCGTCGGTCCCCGGCACCTGGCCCGGCACCCGGACGGGCGGCGCTGCTGGGTGGCGGGGGAGCTGGACGGTTCGGTCACCGCCTACGAGCTGACCGGCGACGGCGCGCTGCACCAGCGGGGCCGCGTCGAGGCCAGCGACCGCACCGGGCCCGTCCAGCCGTCGGAGATCGCGGTCGGCCCGGACGGACGCTTCCTCTACGTCGCCAACCGGGGAGTGGGCACCGTCGCGGTCTTCGCCGTGGCCGGCGAGCTGCCGGAGCTGGTCGCCGAGGTGGACACGGGCGGGGAGTGGCCGCGGCACTTCGCCCTGGCCGGCGAGCACCTCTACGTCGCCGACGAGCGGGCCGACATGATCCGGGTCTTCCGGGTGGACGCGGGCACCGGCGTCCCGGCTCCGGTCGGGGAGCCGGTGGCTGTGACGTCCCCCACCTGTGTGGTGCCCTGACCAGCCAACATGTCCGCGACATCGACGCCACGGGGCGGCATAACCACGCACCGTAGCAATTCGGTGATCAACTATTTCTTCTGCGTAACTTTCGTCCGAACGGCCCGTGGCAGTCGTCCCGACAGGTCCGCAAGATGGTCACCGTGTCAGCAGGCCGCCATCGCATGCGTACGAATTTCCACGCAGCCACCGCCGCCGCTGCCGTGGGCGTCCTCGCCGTCACGGCCGGCGGCTGGTTCGGCTACCAGCAGCTGGCGCAACCGAACTGCTCGGGCCGTACCGAGCTGTCCGTCGCCGTCGCGGCCGAGCTCGCCCCGGCGGTCGACGCCGCCGCCGCGCGGTGGGTGAAGGACGGTGCCGCCGTGGGCGGCACCTGCATCGCGGTGAACGTCACGGCGTCCGATCCGGTCGACGTGGCCGCGACGGTCGCCGCCAAGCACGGCGTCACCCTGGCCGGCGTGGGGCAGGCCAGCGGCACCTCGGTCAGCCCGGACGTCTGGGTGCCCGACTCCTCCACGTGGCTGCTGCGGCTCAAGACCGGTGGCGCCACCGCCTTCGAGCCGGGCAACGGGGCGTCCATCGCCCGCAGCCCGGTGGTCGTGGCGATGCCGGTGCCGATCGCCACGCGGCTCGGCTGGCCGCAGAAGAAGTTCAGCTGGACCCAGCTCCTGCAGCAGGTGCAGAGCGACAAGCCGTTGCGCACCGGGATCGTCGAGCCGACCCGCGACGCCGCCGGCCTGTCCGGCCTGCTCTCGCTGACGGCCGCCGCCAGCGCCTCCGGCGGCCCCGACGCGGAGAAGGAGAAGGTGGCCGCGCTGCGGGCGCTCGCCACCGACCGCTCGGCGCTGCGGCCGGACCTGCTCGCCCGGTTCCCCACCGCCTCGGATCCCACGACGATCGCGAGCAGCCTGGGTGCGGCGGCGCTCTCGGAAGAGGACGTGATCCAGTACAACAGCAAGAAGCCGCCGGTGCCGCTGGCCGCGCTCTACCTGGAGCCGGCGCCCGCGCCGCTGGACTACCCGTACGCGGTGCTGCCCGGCATCGAGCCGGCCAAGGCGGCGGCGGCGAGGGTGCTCTACGAGGTGCTCGTCACCGACGACTTCCGTGACCAGTTGGCGAGCCGGTCGCTGCGCGCGCCGGACGGCAACTGGGGCGCGGGCTTCGACGCGCCGCAGGGCGCGCCCAGCCCGGCCGGCGGCGCTCCCGCCCCGCCGGCCAACGGCGGCGGATCGGCTCCGGGCGGGCTCGACCCGCAGGCCATGGAGCGCGCCGTCTCCAGCTGGTCGATCGCCACCCAGTCCGGCCGGATGCTCGCAGTCATCGACGTCTCCGGGTCGATGAAGGAGAAGGTGGCCAACGCCGGCAACGCGACCCGGCAGCAGGTCACCGTCGAGGCGGCCCGGCGCGGGCTGAACCTCTTCGACGACTCCTGGTCGATCGGTCTCTGGACGTTCTCCACGCAGCTGGTGGGCGCCCGCGACCATCGGGAACTGCTCACCATCGGGCCGCTGTCCCGCCAGCGCGGCAAGCTGGAGCAGTCCCTGGGCTCGATCCGCTCGTCGAATGGTGACACCGGCCTCTACGACACCGTGCTGGCGGCGTACCAAGAGGTGCAGGACAACTGGGAGCCCGGCCGGGTCAACTCGATCGTGCTGTTCACCGACGGCAAGAACGAGGACTCCGACGGCATCACGCAGCAGAAGCTGCTGGCCGAGCTGAACAAGCTCAAGGACCCGGAGCGGCCGGTGCAGGTCGTGATCATCGGTATCGGCAGCGACGTGAGCAAGGCCGAGCTGAAGTCGATCACCGACGTCACCGGCGGAGGCGCCTTCGTCACCGAGGACCCGACCAAGATCGGCGACATCTTCCTCAAGGCGATCGCGCTGCGCAAGGCCCCGGCCTGAGCCGCAACGCAGCGCGGGGCGCACCCGCCGCACGGGATCCGGTGCCGTGGGCCCTTTCCCCGCAAGGGGTTCCTCGGGGAAAGTAGTGACGGTAATGCGTCCGAAGCAATCGGCGAGCGGGGTTGTCGGGGCACGATGTCCTGGTGCCCCTACGGCCGGCCCGCGACCCGGGCCCGGCGTACGGGCCGTCGGCGACCGAAGTGGGGAGGGCCGGTGACCTCAGCGACGCTGTTGACCCCCGCCAGCACGTCGTCGAGACCGGACGAACCGCGGCCAGGGCCGGCCCGCACCCGCGAGCGTGCCTACGTCCGCTCCCTGGTGGTGCTGGACACCACCGTCCTGACCCTCGCCGTGCTCGTCGGGTACGTCGCCCGGTTCGGCGACGACGCCCCCGGCGGATCGAAGATCCCGTACGTTCTGGTCGCCCCCGGGCTGGTCCTCGCCTGGCTGGTCTCGCTGCGGGTGCTGCGCTGCTACGACGACCGCGTCCTCGGCTACGGCGCCGACGAGTACCGGCGGGTCGGCACCGCCAGCCTGCGCCTCGCCGGTGGCATCGCGATCGCCGGCTACATCGCCGACGTGGGCGTCTCCCGGGGATTCCTCGGCATCTCGTTCGCCGTCGGCATGCTCGGCCTGGAGGTGGCCCGGTTCGCCGCCCGCAAGCGGCTGCACCGGGCGCGTTCCGAGGGCGCCGGCTGGTCGCGCAAGGTGCTGGTGGTCGGCGACACCGCGCACGTGCTGGAGTTGGTGCACACCCTGCGGCGCGAGCCGTACGCGGGCTACCAGGTGGTCGGGGCCTGCATCCCGGACGCGCTGCTCGCCCCGGTCGCGCAGCGGCTGGGCGACGTGCCGGTGGTCGGCTCGTTCCGGGGCATCCCCGAGGCGGCCACCGCCATCGGCGCGGACACCGTCGCGGTGACCGCCTCCGGCGAGCTGACCGCCACCCGCCTGCGCCGGCTGGGCTGGCAGTTGGAGGGCACCGGCATCGACCTGGTGGTGGCCCCGGCGCTGACCGACGTCGCCGGCCCGCGCATCCACACCCGGCCGGTCGCCGGCCTGCCGCTGATCCACGTCGAGGCGCCCGAGTTCCGCGGGGCCCGCAAGCTGGTAAAGGGCTTCGTCGACCGGGCCGTCTCGTCGGTCGCCCTCACGCTGCTGCTGCCGTTGCTGGCCGTCGTCGCGCTGGCGATCAAGGTCGACAGCCGGGGGCCGGTGCTGTTCCGGCAGACCCGGGTCGGGCAGGGCGGGCGGGAGTTCGGCGTCTACAAGTTCCGCACCATGGTGGTCAACGCCGACGCCCTGCTGGCCGCGCTGGCCGTCCGCAACGAGACCGACGGCCTGATGTTCAAGATGCGCGACGACCCGCGGGTGACCCGCATCGGGCGGCTGCTGCGCAAGTGGTCGCTGGACGAGCTGCCGCAGCTGGTCAACGTCCTGCTCGGGGACATGAGCCTGGTCGGCCCCCGACCGCCGCTGCCCTCGGAGGTGGCCCGCTACGACGGCGACGTGGCCCGCCGGTTGCTGGTCAAGCCGGGCATGACCGGGCTCTGGCAGGTGAGCGGCCGATCCGACCTGAGCTGGGAGGACGGCATCCGGCTCGACCTCTACTACGTGGAGAACTGGTCGCTCGCGGCCGACCTGACGATCCTCTGGAAGACCTTCGGCGCGGTGGTCAACAGCCGTGGGGCGTACTGAGCGGCCGGCCGCTCAGTCCTGCGGGCCCGTCCAGTCCAGGCACACCACCACCGCGTCGTCGGTCAGGTCGCCGGCGACGAACGCGCGCAGGTCGCCGATCAGCGAGCGGACGGCGTCCAGCGGCTCCATCGGTCCGGTCCGGCGCAGGAACCGGTCGAGCGCGGTCTCGCCGTACCGGACGTCCTGCCCGGTGGCCTCGATGACGCCGTCGCTGACCACGAAGAGCCGATCGTCGCGGCACAGCTCGAAGTGCTGCTCCCGGTAGTCGGTGGCCTCGAACATGCCGAGCGGGAACTGCGCCTCCAGCGGCAGCTCCCGGACCTGCCCGTCGCGCAGCAGCACGAGGCGGGGCGACCCGGCGTCGACCACGGTGAGCAGCCCCGAGCGCAGGTCCAGCTCCATCAGCAGCACCGCGAGGTGCTGGTCTCCCCGGTGCAGGTCGTAGACCGCCTGGTCGGCGAGGGCCGCCTGGTCGGCGAGGGCGAGCCCGGACCGGCGGGCGTTGCGCAGCGCGTGGGTGGCGAGCGAGGTGAGCATCGCGGCGGCCACCCCCTCGCCCGTGCCGTTGATGGTCGCCAACCAGACCCGGCTGCCGTCGTCGGACCAGTCGAAGCTGTCGCCGCGCACCGCGTACGCCGGTTCCAGCTGTCCGGCGAGGCTGAACGACGGGCGGGTCCGGCTGCGGCCCGGGAGCATCTCCCACTGCATCTCGGCGGCGAGGGTGAGCCGCCTGCTACGCCGTGCGGACCGGTACACGTCCGTGCCCGGGGTGACCGCGGCGATCTCGTGGGCGAGCGTGGTGGCGATCTCCGTCAGCTCGTCGAGCGCGGCCGGCCGGGCCGGCACGGGGGTCACGACCAGCACGCCGCGGCGTTCCCCGCGCATGGACACCGGAAGGTATCCGGTGTCGTCGGCGACGATCGGGGCCTGGTGGTCGAAGCAGCGCCAGGCGGGGTGCCCCGGCGCGGTGACGGGCTCGTCCCCGACGAGCGGCAGCAGCGCCGCCAGCCGGTAGTCGACCTGGAGCAGTTCCACCCGGGCGATCCCGTAGTCCGCGGCCAGGACGTCGGCGATCCGGTCCAGCAGCAGGTCGGCGGGCGCCTCGTTGAGGACCTGCCGTGCCCGGTTGACCGGTTCGCTCATCATCGCTCCCTCGTCACGAGCCCAGACTTGGGGATTCGGAGTAGTCTCGGGCCCACCATGGCGGATGTGCACGGTCCCTCCGGACCCGAGACGAGTATGGCCGTCGAGCTCGACGCGGTGGCCGACGCCCTGCTGACGGTCTGGGAGGCCGCGCGGGAGCGGACGACCAGTCGCGTCTCCGGCGCGCAGTTGCGCGCGATCATGCTGGTCGAGCAGCACGAGGGGATCAACCTCCGCGGCCTGGCCACCGGGCTCGACATGCTGCTCTCCTCCGCCAGCCGGCTCTGCGACCGCCTGGTGGCGGCGGGCATGCTGGAACGGGAGCCCGGCCGGTTCGACCGGCGGGAGATCTCGCTGCACCTGACCCCGGAGTCCCGCCGGCTCCTCGCCGAGCTGCGGGACGACCGGCGCCAGCAGCTCGCGGCGATCCTCGCCGACATGACCGCCGAGGGGCGGCAGGCTCTCCTGCGGGGCATGCGGGAGTTCGACGAGGCGGCACGGCACCGGAACGCCTCCGTGCAGTCCGTCGAGGCGGCCGGCCCCTGGCCGGCGGTGCCGCGGGAGCGCCCGGTCGGCCTACCGGCGCAGGAGCAGCCGGGGAACGGGCCGCGGGTGGCCAGGACGGCCTGACCCGGCCGGAGCGGGCACACGGGTTCCCCGCGTCGACGGGGTTCGCCGAAGGATCGGGCGTGGCCGGCGGACACCCGGCCGCGACGGTTCGGCCGGTCAGGGCGCTGCCGCCGCGACGGCCAACATCGCGATGTCGTCCTGGCTCTGCCCGTCGAGCCACTCGTCGACGGCGTCGAGGAGCCGGTCGACCAGCGCGGCCGGGGCCAACCCGGCGGCCGAGGCCAGCGCCGCGCGCAGCCGCTCCTCGCCGAACATCTCCTGGCCGCCGGGGCCGCCGCGCGCCTCCAAGACCCCGTCGGTGTACGCGAGCAGCAGCTCGCCGGGGCCGAGGCACAGCTCCGCCTCGGCGAACCGGGCGGTGGCCAGCGCGCCCACCGGCATCCCGCCGACCGCGACCGGGGCGACCTCACCGTCGGCCCGGACCAGCAGCGGGGACGGGTGGCCGCCGCCGGCGATCCGGACGGTGCACCCGCCGCCGGGCGCGGCGTGGAGGGTGCCGAGCAGCAGGGTGGTGAACTGGCTGCGGCGGGCCGCGTCCGGGGAGTCGAGAAGCGCCTGGTCGAGCAGCCGCATCAACTCCAGCGGCCGTTGCTCGACCAGGCGCAGGGTCCGCAGGGACTGGCGGACCCGCCCGGTGAGGACGGCCGCGCCGACGCCCTTGCCGGCCACGTCCCCGAGGGCGAAGATCGCGCCTCCCGGGATGGGGAAGACGTCGTAGAAGTCGCCGCCGATGCGCAGCCGGTCCCCGGCCGCCCGGTACCCGCCGGCGAGGGTGGCGCCCGGCACGGCCGGCAGGTCGGGCGGGAGCAGGCTGTTCTGCAACACCCGCGCCAGGTGGACCTGTTCGCCGTAGAGTTCGGCGGCGCCGAGGGCCGCGCCCGCGCGGGCGGCGAACTCCCGGGCCAGCTCGACGTCGCGCCCGGCGAAGCCGGCCCGCCCGGCACGACGGACCAGCACCAGGGCTCCGGTGGTGCGTCCGGCGCCCCGCATGGGGCTGACCAGCACGGTGCCGGGCCGGCCGAAGCCGGGCGGAAGCACGGAGGACAGGCCGGCCGTCTCCTGGTCCGGCCACGGGGCCGGGTTGGCCGGGTGCCCGGCCAGCGCCTCGGCCAGGCCGGGCAGCGAGCCGGTCAGCGACCAGGTCGCCAGCCCGGTCGCCGGGGTGGGATCGACCCCGTCGTACCGGATCCAGTGCGGCTGGCCCTCCGCGGGCGGGGGCGGCAGGTGGACCACCATGGCCAGGTCGGCCAGGTAGGGGACGGGCAGGGTCGTGGCGGTCCGCAGCGTCTGCTCGCGCTGGAGCGACAGCCCGAGGCGGCTGCCGGCCTGGGCGAGGAACGTCGTCCGGGACCGCTCGACACCGAGCGCCTCGGTGCGCGCGTGTTCCTCGGTGACGTCCCGCACGTACCAGGCGTGCCGCCCGTCGGCCAGGTCGCGTCGTACGCCCCGCAGCCGGCGACCGCCGTGTTCGGCGTCGAAGCTGTCCGCCCCGGCCCTCACCGACCGGGCCATGGCTGGTATCGGACAGGTGCGCAGGTCGGTGCCGGGCACGAGCTCGGGGAGGAGGGCGGTCGCCATCGCGTTGACCAGGGTCACCAGCCCCGCCCGGTCGGCCGTCACGACCGCCTCGGTGAGCCCGTCGAGCACCTCCCGGGTCAGCCGGGAGTCGACCGGGCGCGCGGGGTCGGGGGAGAGGCCGGAGCGGAAGCGGGCGGGCTGCCCGCCGTCGGCCGGGCGCGTGCCACCGCCCCCGGGAACGGTGGTCACCGCCGCTCGCCGGGCGCCCCGGTCGGTCGACCTGTGCGCATGCTGGTCGTGCTCTCCTCGGATGGGGGTCGTTGCCTCGGGGCAAGCGTACCGAGGCGGGGCGACGCCGCCCCCGGGGGAATCCGGCTCAGGCCGCCCGGGCCAGCCAGCCGGCCGGGCGCGCCAGGATGCGGCGTACCACCGAGCCGGCCCCGCCGACGGCCGCGGCGGCGGCGCCGAGGGACGCCGGGCGGACGGTGACCGGCGACCAGGCCGCGGTGAGCACCCGCCGGGAGATCTCGGCGAGCACCGGCGGGCGCAGCCACGGCGCCAGCGGGGCGTACCCGCCGCCGAGCACCACGGTGTCCAGGTCCAGCAGGTTCACCACGCCGGCGACGGCGACCCCCAGGGCGGTGCCGGCCTCGGCCAGGGCCCGCAGCGCGCCCGGGTCGCCGGCCCCGGCCAGCTCGGCCAGCCGGGTCGTCGCGGTGTCCGCCGGCAGGTCCGCGCCGGCGAGGCCGGCCGCGGCGAGGATCGCCTCCTGACCGGTGTACGTCTCCAGGCAGCCCCGCCCGCCGCACCGGCAGGGCGGGCCGTCGGGCCGGATCGGGAGGTGACCGATCTCCCCGCTCCAGCCGCGTGCGCCCCGGAACAGGGCTCCGTCGAGCACGATCCCGGCGCCGATGCCGACCTCGCCGGAGATGTGCAGGAAGCTGGCCCGACCCGCCGGCCCGGCGTGCAGCTCGCCCAGCGCGGCGAGGTTGGCCTCGTTGTCGACCACCAGCGGCGGTACGCCGTCGACGTGCGCGGTCAGCGGCGGCCCCTCGGCGAGCAGCGCGGGGACGGGCACGTCGCGCCAGCCGAGGTTCGGGGCGAGACGGACCAGGCCGGCGTCGTCGACCAGGCCGGGCACCGCGAGGGCGGCGCCGGCCAGGGTGAGCCCCTCGCGGGCGGCGTCGGCGCGGGCGCGGGCGGCCAGGTCGGCCAGCCGGGCGAGCGCCTCGGCGGGGGAGACGGGCCGCAGGTCGGCGCGGTGCACGGTGTGGTGGCGGACCCGGCCGGCGAGGTCGACCACGCAGGCGGCCAGGTAGTCGACGTTGACCTCCAGGCCGAGCCCGGCCGGGCCGTCCGTGGCGAGCACCAGGCCCCGTGAGGGCCGTCCCGCGCCGGTCCGGGGCGTCGGCTCCGACTCGGCGACCAACCGGCCGGCGAGCAGGTCCTCCACCACGGCCGAGACGGTGGCCCGGGTGAGGCCGGTGCCGGCGGCCAGCTCGGCCCGGGAGGGCGGGCGGTCGGCGGCGGCGATCCGGCCGAGCACCACGGCGAGGTTCCACTCGCGCAGGCTGCCCTGCCGCACCGGTCCGGGCGGGGCGTCGGGTCGGGTCACCCCTTGACACTGCCACAGGCCCGCCAAATAATTCAACCACTGAACAAATAGCGGACGACACCTCGGAGGTCTGCCATGGCACCCCGTCCCACCCCCGCCGACAAGTTCTCCTTCGGCCTCTGGACGGTGGGCTGGCAGGCCCGCGACCCGTTCGGCGACGCCACCCGCCCCGAGCTGGACCCGGTCGAGGCGGTGCACAGGCTCGCCGAACTCGGCGCGTACGGGATCACGTTCCACGACGACGACCTGGTGCCCTTCGGCGCGGACGCCGCCACCCGCGACCAGCACGTGGCCCGCTTCCGCAAGGCGCTCGACGAGACCGGCCTGGCGGTCCCGATGGTGACCACCAACCTCTTCACCCACCCGGTCTTCAAGGACGGCGGCTTCACCAGCAACGACCGCGACGTCCGGCGCTACGCGCTGCGCAAGGTGCTGCGCAACGTCGACCTCGCCGCCGAGCTGGGCGCCCGCACCTTCGTGATGTGGGGCGGCCGGGAGGGCGCCGAGTACGACCTCGCCAAGGACGTCCGGGCCGCGCTGGACCGCTACCGGGAGGCCGTCGACCTGCTCTGCCAGTACGTCGTCGACTCCGGCTACGACCTGCGCTTCGCCATCGAGCCCAAGCCGAACGAGCCGCGCGGCGACATCCTCCTGCCCACCGTCGGGCACGCCCTGGCCTTCATCTCCACCCTGGCCCGCCCCGAGCTGGTCGGGCTCAACCCGGAGGTGGGGCACGAGCAGATGGCCGGCCTGAACTTCGCCCACGGCATCGCCCAGGCGCTCTGGCAGGGCAAGCTGTTCCACATCGACCTCAACGGCCAGCGCGGCGTCAAGTACGACCAGGACCTCGTCTTCGGCCACGGCGACCTGCTGAACGCGTTCGCCCTGGTCGACCTGCTGGAGCACGGCGGCCCCGGCGGCGGGCCTGCCTACGACGGCCCCCGGCACTTCGACTACAAGCCCTCGCGCACCGAGGACATGACCGGCGTCTGGGCGTCGGCGGCGGCGAACATGCGCACCTACCTGCTGCTCAAGGAACGGGCGGCGGCGTTCCGGGCGGACCCGGAGGTCGCCGAGGCGCTGGCCGCGAGCCGGGTCGCCGACCTGGGCACGCCGACGCTGGCGCCGGGCGAGGGCTACGCCGACCTGCTCGCCGACCGCTCCGCGTTCGAGGAGTTCGACGTCGACGGGGCCGCCGCGAAGGGCTTCGGTTTCGTCCGGCTCAACCAGCTCGCCGTCGAGCACCTGCTCGGCGCCCGCTGAGGCCGCCGGAGATGCCGATCGTCGCGGGGGTCGACTCCTCGACCCAGTCCTGCAAGGTCGTCGTCCGGGACGCGGAGACCGGCGCCCTGCTCCGGCAGGGCCGGGCGCCGCACCCGGACGGCACCGAGGTCGACCCGGCGGCGTGGTGGACCGCGCTGGGCGCGGCGGTCGACGCCGCCGGCGGGCTGGCCGACGTGGCGGCGGTCTCCGTCGCCGGCCAGCAGCACGGCATGGTGTGCCTCGACGAGGCGGGCGACGTGGTCCGGCCGGCGCTGCTGTGGAACGACACCCGTTCCGCCGGGGCCGCCGCCGAGCTGGTCGAGGAGGCCGGCGGCGGGGAGGCCGGCCGCCGCTTCTGGGCCGACGCGGTGGGCAGCGTGCCGGTCGCCAGCTTCACCGTCACCAAGCTGCGCTGGCTGGCCCGGCACGAGCCGGCACACGCGGCCCGGGTGGCGGCGGTCTGCCTGCCGCACGACTGGCTGACCTGGCGGCTGGCGGGCGCGCCGGGCCTGCCGGCGCTGCGCACCGACCGGGGCGACGCCAGCGGCACCGGCTACTGGTCCCCGGCCACCGGCGACTACCGCCTCGACCTGCTGGAGCGGGCGTTCGGCCGGCGGCCGCACGTGCCGACCGTGCTCGGCCCGGCGGAGCCGGCGGGCGCCGTACGCCCCGACGCCCTGCCGGGCCTGCCCGCCGGTGGGGCGGTGCTCGGCCCCGGCACCGGGGACAACGCCGCCGCCG
The DNA here is from genome assembly GCF_008806585.1 of Micromonospora sp. AMSO12t. Lineage (NCBI taxonomy): Bacteria > Bacillati > Actinomycetota > Actinomycetes > Micromonosporales > Micromonosporaceae > Micromonospora > Micromonospora sp. AMSO12t. Next base: position 22,883 of record NZ_WAAS01000023.1, on the reverse strand, counting down.
CGCTCGGCGTCGGCGCGGGCCCGGGCGACGTCGTCGTCTCGATCGGCACCTCCGGCACCGTGTTCAGCGTCGCCGACGCCCCGGCCGCCGACCCGAGCGGCACGGTCGCCGGCTTCGCCGACGCCACCGGCCGCTTCCTGCCCCTGGTCTGCACGCTCAACGCCGCGCGGGTGCTCGACGCCGCGGCGGCGATGCTCCGGGTCGACCTGGACGAGCTGGCCCGGCTGGCGCTCTCCGCCCCCGCCGGCGCGGACGGGCTGGTCATGGTGCCCTACCTGGAGGGCGAGCGGACGCCCGACCGGCCACTGGCGTCCGGGGCCGTGCACGGGCTGACCCTGCGCACCTCGACGGCCGCCCACCTGGCGCGCGCCGCCGTCGAGGGGTTGCTCTGCGCCCTCGCCGACGGCCTCGACGCGCTCACCGCCCAGGGCGCCGCCGTGCGCCGGGTGATCCTGGTCGGCGGGGGCGCCCGCTCGGCGGCGGTGCGCCGCATCGCGCCGCAGGTCCTCGGCGTGCCGGTGGTCGTCCCGCCGCCCGGCGAGTACGTCGCCGACGGCGCCGCCCGCCAGGCCGCGTGGGTCGCCCTGGGCGGCGCGGCGCCCCCCACGTGGTCCGTCCACGGCACCGAGGAGTACGCCGCCGCCCCCGTCCCCGCCATCCGGCAGCGGTACGCCGCCGCCCGCGAGCACTTCCTCGACCGGGTCGACGCCGTGGCGGGGTAAAGGACTGTACGGGCGCGCCCCGGCTCGCGATCATCGACGGATGCGAACCACCCCCGAAGCGGACGAGGCACCCGGCACCGGCATTCCCTCGATGCTCCAGTACGACGACGCGGACACCCCCTGCGACGTCATCGACGCGCTGGTCCTGGCGGACTTCGTCACCGGCCGCCACCCGTGGTCGCACACCGTCCGGCTCTCCCGGGTGCGCCCCGACGCGCCGCTGACCGCCCCGGACGGGCGACTGCTCCGCACGGCGGTGGAGAACCGCCAGCTGTCCCGCCTGCTGGCCGGCGACGGCTGGACGGCCCGGGTGGTCACCTGGAAGGGGCGCGGCGCGGAGGTGACGGTCACGGCGGTCTCGGAGGAGGTGGGCCGGCCGGCCCTGGACCGGATCGTCGACGGCGCCGCCGAACCGGAGGATCCGGGCGCCGGCCGGATCGGCTTCTGGCACCAGAACCCCCGCCGGGGCAGCCAGCGCGACGTACGCTCCATCGCCGCGCCGGAGTGGGCGGCGATCCGGCCGAACTACGCCGCCGCGGCACGCGACGCGCTCGACGAGCTGATGGCGACCACCCCGGAGCGCCTCTCCGGCCGGCTGGTGCTGCTGCACGGGGCGCCCGGGACGGGAAAGACCACCGCGCTGCGCGCCCTCGCCCGCCAGTGGCGCGACTGGTGCCAGGTCGACGCCGTGCTCGACCCGGACGTGCTCTTCGCGGACACGGCGTACCTGTCCGAGGTGGCGGTCGGGGACGAGGACGGCGAGCCGGGGACGGGCCGCCGGTGGCGGCTGCTCATCCTGGAGGACTGTGACGAGCTGATCCGGGGCGAGGCGAAGCAGGCCGCCGGGCAGGCCCTGTCCCGGCTGCTCAACCTCACCGACGGGCTGCTCGGGCAGGGGCGCGACGTGCTCGTCGCGATCACCACGAACGAGGACCTGTCCCGGCTGCACCCGGCGGTGGTCCGCCCGGGTCGCTGCCTGGCCCGCATCGAGGTGGGCCCGCTGTCGTACGGGGAGGCGACCGGGTGGCTGGGCACGGCGGCGGGGGTGCCGCCCCAGGGCGCGACCCTCGCCGAGCTGTACGCGCTGCGGGCGGGCACGCTGGCCGCGCCCACCGCCCCGCCCGCGATCGGCGGCTATCTCTGAGCGCCCCGGCGCGCCCGCGCGTCGTCACCCGCTCGTGACCTGATCCTGGTTGGCTGCCGCACATGACCTTGACCAGGGGCGGGCCGGCGCGGGCCCGGGGCGGGACGCCCACGCACCGGTTCTACAGCGTCGTGGTCTTCGTGCTGCTCGCCTCGCTGGACAACGTGGCGATCGGTCTGGTGCCCCCGCTGTACGGGCCCATCTCCGCCGCCTTCGACGTGCCGCAGCGGCTGCTCGGCCTGGTCACCGCCGTGAGCTTCCTGGCCAGCGCGGTCGCCGCGGTGGGCTGGGCGTACGTGGGCGACCGCGCGAACCGCAAGCCGCTGCTGATGGTCGGCACCCTCATCTGGGCGCTGGGCACGGGCGGCAGCGCGGTCGCGGCGAACTATCCCGCCTTCCTGGCGGCGCAGATCCTGGCGGCGGTCGGCCTGGGTGCGGTCGGGTCGGTCGGCTTCTCGGTCGTCACCGACCTGATCTCGCCCCGCCGCCGGGGGCTGGTGATGAGCTTCTGGGGGCTGTCGCAGGGCGTCGGCACGCTGGCCGGCACGCTGGTCGGCGGGCTCCTCGGGGCCGCCGACTGGCGACGCCCGTTCCTGCTGCTGACCGTGGTCGGCGTCGTGGCGACCGTCGCCTACCTGTTCACCTACGACATCCGGCGCGGGCAGAGCGAGCCGGAGTTGGCCGACGCGCTCGCCACCGGCGCCGAGTACGACTACCGGATCAGCCGGGCGGACCTGCCGAAGATCCTCGGCCGGCGGACGAACCGCTGGCTGATCCTCCAGGGCCTCACCGCCCAGGCTGCCTTCGGGTCGCTGGTCTGGCTGCCGGTGCTCTTCGCCCAGCGGGCCGAGGAGCAGGGCTACTCCGCCGCCACCGCCGTGGTCGTGGGCAGCGTCTTCGCCACCCTGTTCCAGCTCGGCGGGGTGCTCTCCATCGTGGGCGGGCTGGTCGGCGACGTGCTGCAACGGCGTACGCCCCGGGGCCGGGCCCTGGTCGCGGCGGTCGGCATCCTCGCGGCGCTGCCGTTCTACCTGGTCCTCTTCTTCGTGCCGGTACGCATCGACGTGCCGGACGGCGCCGGCGCCGGCGCGGTGGTGCGGGCGGTGCTGACCAGCGTGTTCACCGAGCCGACGGTCGGGCTGAGCCTGCTCACCGCCGTCGTGGCGCTGGCGCTCACCTCGGCGAACTCGCCGAACTGGTTCGCCCTGATCGCCGACGTCAACCCGCCCGAGCACCGGGGCACCGTCTACAGCCTCGGCAACCTGGTCAACGGTGTCGGCCGGGCGGCCGGAAACGGGCTGGTGGGGGTGGCCTTCCACGGCCTGCGGGCGGCCTTTCCGCCGCCGCTGAACTACGCCGTCGGGCTGGCGGCCTTCCAGCTCTTCTTCATCCCGACGGGCGTCATGTACTGGCTGGCCTCGCGGACCTCGCCGGGCGACATCGACGACGTCCGGGACCTGCTGCACGACCGCGCCGAACGGCTGTAAGCGAGGGGCACCTTCCCCACGCACAGCGTTGGGGAAGGTGCCCCTTGCTCACCCGTCAGGCCGGGCGGACCCAGACCGTCACGTCGGTGGGCACGGCGCCGTCGGCGTCCAGCGGGGCGCTGGCGTGCACCAGCTCGGACCCGGCGGGCAGCGGCACGGCGGCGTCGCCGAAGTTGGTCAGCACGGTCAGCCCCCCGTTGCGGAACGAGAGCACCTCGTCGCCGGAGGCGAGCCACTCCAGCGGGCCCTCGCCGAGCCGGTGCTCGCGGCGCAGCCGCAGCGCCGTCCGGTACAGCTCGTACGTCGAGCCGGGCGTGTCCCGTTGCCGGTCCAGGGCGAACTCCGCCCAGAGCGACGGCTGCGGCAGCCAGCTCGCGTCGGTCGGCCCGAAGCCGTACGAGGGGGCGTCGGCCTCCCACGGGATCGGCACCCGGCAGCCGTCGCGACCCCGCTCGGTGTGACCGCTGCGCGCCCAGGTCGGGTCCTGCCGGGCCTCGTCGGGCATCGTGGTGTGCTCCGGCAGGCCCAGTTCCTCGCCCTGGTAGAGGTAGGCCGAGCCGGGCAGGGCGAGCATCAGCAGGGTGGCCGCCCGGGCCCGGCGCAGGCCGAGCGCGGCGTCCGGCTGCGGGTCGCCGATGCCGATGCCGTTGGGCCGTTTTTCGCCGATCGGCAGCCCCAGCCGGGAGGCGTGCCGGACCACGTCGTGGTTGGAGAGCACCCAGGTGGTCGGGGCGCCGACGGCGTCGGTGGCCTCCAGCGAGCGGGTGATCACCGCGTACTGGGCCGGGGCGGTCCACGCGGCCAGCAGGTACTCGAAGTTGAACGCCTGGTGCATCTCGTCCGGGCGGACGTACCGGGCCAGTCGCTCGGCCGGCTCGACCCACGCCTCGGCGACCAGGACCCGCTCGTCGGGGTAGCCGTCCAGCACGCGCCGCCAGTCCCGGTAGATCTCGTGCACGCCCTCCTGGTCCCACATGGGCGGGCGCGGCTTGTCGATCTCCTGACCGGAGAGGATCTCCTGCGGCTCCTGCCAGTCGGCCAGGTCGGCCTGCTTGATCAGGCCGTGCGCCACGTCGACGCGGAAGCCGTCGACGCCGCGGTCCAGCCAGAACCGGAGCACCTCCAGGAACTCCTCCCGGACCTCGGGGTTGTCCCAGTTGAGGTCGGGCTGACCCGAGTCGAACAGGTGCAGGTACCACTGGCCGGGGTGGCCGTCGGCCCCGTCGACGCGGGTCCAGGCCGGCCCGCCGAAGACGCTCTGCCAGTCGTTCGGGGGCTGCGCGCCGTCCGGCCCCCGGCCGTCACGGAAGACGTAGCGGTCGCGCTCCGGGCTGCCGGGGGCGGCGGCGAGTGCCGCGGCGAACCACTCGTGCGCCGACGACGTGTGGTTGGGCACCAGGTCGACGATGACCCGCAGCCCGCGCGAGTGCGCCCCGGCGATCAGCCGGTCGGCGTCGGCGAGGGTGCCGAAGAGCGGGTCCACGTCCCGGTAGTCGGCCACGTCGTACCCGGCGTCGGCCTGCGGCGACGGGTAGAACGGCGACAGCCAGAGCGCGTCCACGCCCAGTTCCACGAGGTGGTCCAGGCGGGCGGTGATGCCGGGCAGGTCACCGATCCCGTCGCCGTCGGAGTCGGCGAAGGAGCGCGGGTAGACCTGGTAGATGGTGGCCCTGGTCCACCAACCGGTGGCCGGGCCGGCAGGCGTGTCCTGGTGCGTCGGGTTGCTGTTCAGGGCCTTCTCCCGTGTGTCGAGCCGGACGGTCGGATGCTGCCGGGCGTCGCCGGTTCCCGTTAGTGTGCCCGGGGTGGTGCGGTCGATTCACGCACGATCAGCCGAGTGGGCAGGATCACCGGTGATCCCGGCGTGTCGAGGTAGGGGGTGCTCCCCGGCGGCATGGCCCGGCCGTGCAGCGGGTCGAGCAGGATCCGCGTGGCGAGCCGGCCCTGTTCCGCCGCCGGCTGGGCGATCGTGCTCAGCCCGAGGACGCTGGCCAGGTCGTGGTCGTCGACGCCGATCACGCTGACGTCCTGCGGCACCCGCAGGCCGGCGTCGCGCAGCGCGGTCATCGCCCCCATCGCCATCTCGTCGCAGGCCGCGAAGATGGCCGTCGGCGGGTCGCCGCGCCGGAGCAACTCCTCGGTGGCCCGCGTGCCGCCGCTGATGGTGAACTGTGACTCCACGTCGAGCTCGGGATCGGGGACCAGCCCGGCGTCGCGCAGCGCCTCCCGGTAGCCGCGCCGCCGGTCGAGGTGGGTGGTGTAGGCCAGTTCGTCGTCCGGGTCGCCGGAGATGTGGGCGATCCGCCGGTGCCCCAGGTCGAGCAGGTGCCGGGTGGCGGTCCGCGCGACGCCCACGTCGTCGATGCGTACGCAGGGCCAGCCGGGCACCACCGTGCCGGAGCTGATGGTCACCCCGGGCAGCTTCAGCTTCGTCAGGGCGGTCAGGTCGGCGGGCCGCAGCGGCGTGGCGACCAGCATGATCGCGTCGACGCGCTTGTGCAGGTTGGCGGTGCGCAGCACCCGCTGACGGATCTGCTCCCGCCCGCCGAGGTTGTAGAGCAGCAGGTCGTAGCCCGACTGCTGGAGGATGTCCTCGACCGCCTCGACGACGGTGCCGAAGAACCACCGGGTGATGCGGGGGACCACGACGGCGACCGTGCCGGTGCGTCCGCCGGCCAGCCGCGAGGCGCTCGGCGAGACGGCGTACTCCAGTTGCTCGGCCGCCGCGAGCACCCGGCGCCGGGTCGCGGCCGAGACCGTCGGCAGCCCTCGCAGCGCCCGGGACACGGTGGCGGTGGAGACCCCGGCCAGGCGTGCGACATCATCGATCCTCGTCACGCTACCCCCCGCTCCGTGCAGCTCCGCCGCCGCCGGGTCACCGGCGGCGGCGGAGACGCCTCAGCCCTTGACGCTGCCGGCGAGCAGGCCGCGCACGAAGTAGCGCTGGAGGGACAGGAAGACGATCAGCGGTACGACGATCGAGACGAACGCGCCGGCGGTGAGCCGCTGCCACTCGTTGCCCCGGGTGCCGGCCATCTCGGCCAGCCGGACGGTGAGCGGGGCGGTCTCGTCGCCGCCACCGGCGAAGATCAGCGCGACCAGCAGGTCGTTCCAGACCCAGAGGAACTGGAAGATGCCGATCGCGGCCAGCGCCGGGGTGATCAGCGGCAGCACGATGCTGCGGAAGATCTTCGGGTGGGTGGCCCCGTCGACCCGGGCCGACTCCATCAGCTCTCCGGGCAGCTGCGACATGAAGTTGTGCAGCAGGAAGACGGCGAACGGCAGCGCGAAGCAGGTGTGCGCGAACCACACCTGCGCGAACTTCTGTTCGTCGACCAGGTCCCAGGCCGGCAGGACGGTGACCCCGCCGACGGTGACGCCGGTGGAGAAGAACTTCAGCAGCGGCACCAGGGCCATCTGCAACGGCACGATCTGCAACGCGAAGATCGCGACGTAGAGCCAGTCCCGGCCCCGGAAGTTGATCCAGGCGAGCGCGTACGCGGCCAGGGCCGCGAAGGCGATCGGGAAGAGCACCGACGGGATGGTGATCGCCAGCGAGTTGATGAAGTAGCTGGCGAGCTGCCCGGACGACGAGGAGCGCCCGAACAGCACCTCCTGGTAGTTCTCGAGGGTGAACGACGGGCTGGTGAAGAAGTTCCACCACCCGCTGCTCTTGATCTCGTCCTCCGGCCGGATCGAGGAGACGAACAGGCCGAAGGTGGGGATGGTCCAGAACACCGCGATGACGATCGAGACGACGGTCGCGGTACGGCTGTTCAGCCGCCTGCGGACCCGCCCGGCGGTGCTGGTGCCCCGGCCGCCGGTCTTCTGGGTGCCGGCGGCGACGGTGGGCGTCGCGGTGGTCATCTCAGCCCTCCCGCTGCTGACGGATGTTGCGGATCTGGTAGATCACGATCGGGATCACCAGGACGAACAGGAACACCGCCAGCGCCGAGCCCTGCCCGTTCTCGCCGTAGCGGAACGCCTGGTTGTACATCTCGTTGGCGATCACGCTGGTGTCGTAGTTGCCGTTGGTGGACGTCCGGACGATGTCGAAGACCTTGAGGGTGGCGATCGACAGCGTCACCACGACCACGATCAGCGCCGGCCGGATGCTCGGCATGGTGATCTGCCAGAACATCTGCCACGGGGTGACCCCGTCGAGCCGGGCGGCCTCCACGATGTCGGCGGGGATCGCCTTGATCGCGGCGGAGAGCACCACCATCGCGAAACCGGCCTGGATCCAGACCATGATCACGATCAGCAGCAGCGTGTTCAGCGGTGAGTCGAGCAGCCACTGCTTCGGCTCGCCACCGAGGCTGACCACGATCTGGTTGAGCAGACCGATCTGCTCCTGCCCGTCGCCCCGGTAGGCGTAGACGAACTTCCAGATGATGCTGGCGCCGACGAAGGAGATCGCCATCGGCAGGAAGATCAGCGACTTGGCGACCGCCTCGAACCGGGCCTTGTCCACCAGCACGGCGTAGACCAGGCCGAACGTGGTGGCCACCAGCGGGACGAGGAGCACCCAGATCAGAGTGTTGAGCAACACCCGGACGATGGAGTCCTCGGAGAACATCCAGCCGTAGTTGCGCAGCCCTACCCAGTCGTTGCTGCCCTGGTCCATGAACGACAGCAGCACGGTGCGGACGGCCGGGACCACCAGCCCGATGGCGAGCAGCAGCAGCGTGGGTAGCAGGAAGAAAAGCGCGAAGACACCCTCGCGCGGCTTGCGCCGGCGGGGGATCGGGGCGCCGCTCGCGGAGGCAGCGACGAGCTGCGCCTCCCGGCGGCGGGCGAACCAGGCCGGCACCACGTCGAGGAGCAGGAGCAGACCGCCCACCACCGCGACGAAGGCGACCAGCCCGTACATCAGCATGAGGAACTTCGGCTGTTCCGCAGCGAAGTCGAACTCCATCGACCCTCCCAGGTCCTTGACCGGCCGGTGGGCCGGCCCGCGTCCCCGCGGACCGGCCCACCGGTCAGATCACTTCCAGCCGCTCTCCACGTCCCGGAGCACGGTCGCGGTGTCCTTACCGTTGATCCACTGCACCATGGCCTTCCAGAACGTCCCGGAGCCGACGGCCGCCGGCATCAGGTCCGAGCCGTCGAAGCGGAAGACGCTGGACTTGTCCTGGAGGATCTGCACGGAGAGCTTGTCGACGGGGTTGGGGACGTTGGCCAGGTCGAGCTTGTTGTTGGCCGACACCCAGTCGCCGATCTTGGCGCGGCTGTTGGTGTACTCGCCGGACGCGAGGTAGGTCTGCACGGCCTGGACCTCGGGGCGGTCGTTGAAGGCCGCGACGAACTCGCCGCCGCCCAGCACCGGCTTGCCCTTGCTGGCGTCGATCGCCGGGAAGTAGAAGGCGAAGACGTCGCCGTCCTCGGCCACCTTGGTGCCCTCCGGCCAGTTGTTGGCGTAGAAGGACGCCTGCCGGTGCAGCGCGCACTTGCCCGTGGTGATCGGCACGCCGGCCTCCTGGAAGGAGGTGGTGGCGATGCTCTTCACGCCGCCGAAGCCGCCGTTGACGTACTTCTCGTTCTTGAGGATGGTGCCGGCCTTGTCGAGGGCCTCGGCGACCTTCGGGTCGTTGAACGGGATGCCGTGGGTGACCCACTGGTCGTAGACCTCGGGGGTCTGCGTCCGCAGCATCAGGTCCTCGATCCAGTCGGTGGCCGGCCAGCCGGTGGCCTCACCCGACTCGATGCCGGCGCACCACGGCTTGGTGCCGGTGGCGGCGATCTGGTCGCTGAGCTTGATCAGCTCGTCCCAGCTGGTCGGGACCGTCCAGCCCTTCTCCTTGAAGGTCTTCGGCGAGTACCACACGAAGGACTTCACGTTGGAGCCGAGCGGGGCGCCGTAGAACTGGCCGTTGACGGTGCTGTACTTCAGCCAGTCGGCCGGGTAGTTCTCCTCGGCCATCTTCTTCGTCTCGGCGCCGACCGGCTTGAGCTTGCCCGAGTCGACGAACCGCTTGAGCAGACCCGGCTGCGGGATGAACGCGAGGTCGGGGGCGTTGCCGCCGTCGACCAGGACGTTGAGCTGCGCCTCGAACTCGCCGCTGCCCTCGTGGTCGATCTTGATGCCGGTGCAGTCCTCGAACTGCTTCCAGGACTCCGCGAGGCGGTCGGCCTCGATCTCCCGGATCGACGAGTAGATCTTGACCTTCTTGCCGTCGATGTCGCCGTACTTCTCGTATGCGGCGCACTCCGCGGAGCCCGCGGTGTCGCTCTTCTTGTCGTCGCCGGTGCCGCAGGCGGTGGCGCTCAGCGCCAGCCCCAGCACGCCGGCGATCGCGAGAGCCTGGCGTGATCTGGCAAACGCCATGCCGTTCTCCTTCCTTGCCGGCGCGTCAGGGATCGAACCCGCGCCGGTCCGATGGGCGTCACCACATGTAAGCGCTTGCATCTGGCCTGGTCCACCCCTATCCGGACACGAGCGAGTAACAATCCGGAAACCCGTAAACCCCCTGTTGGGCACGCTCCCACACGGGAATTCGACCCCTTTCCATCGATGTCATTTTCTGACACTCTGGAGGTCAGTGATCGAAGGATTTCGACATAGGAGGTGTTGGATGGGCAAGCGCTGGTTGGGCCTGCTGGCGGCCGGTCTGCTGGCTGTGGGCGCGCTGGTCGTCCCGGCGGCCCCGGCGATGGCGGCCCCCACGTTCAAGGTCCCGTTCCCGTGCGGGCAGTCCTGGTCCGGTCAGACCCGGACCAACCACAGCCCTGCGTACTCGCTCGACTTCAACCGCACCGACGACCTCGGTGACGCGGTGGTGGCGAGCGCGCCCGGCACCGTCGACCGGGTCACGGATCTCGGCGGCACCAGTTACGGAAAGTACGTCCGGATCAGCCACGCGGGTGGTTACCACACCTACTACGCCCACCTGAACGGCTTCAACGTCTCCGTGGGCCAGGCGGTCGGCTACGGCAAGGTCATCGGCTGGGTCGGCAGCACCGGCGGCTCCACCGGCCCGCACCTGCACTACGAGCAGCGGCTCAACGGCGCCGACATCCAGGTGCGGTTCAACGGCGCGCTCGCCCTCTACTGGGGCACGAAGAACTACTCCAGCGACAACGGCTGCGGCAGCAGCGCCGGCTCCGGCACGGTCAACACCACCAGCGGGATCGCGCTGACCGTGCGGTCCGGCCCCGGCACCGGCTACGCCGCCGTCGGCACGGTCGCCGACGGCGCCCGGGTGACCATCCAGTGCCAGACCAGCGGCACCAGCGTCACCGGCACCTACGGCACCAGCACGATCTGGGACCGGATCGGCTCCGGCCGCTTCATCTCCGACTCCTACGTCTACACCGGCTCCGACGGCTACATCCCCGGCGTACCCCGCTGCTGAACGGGTGACGGGGCCCCGGCTGCGCGCCGGGGCCCCGTTCCGTCGTCGTGTGCTCAGTCGCCCGGCTCAGCCGTTCCGGCGCCAGATGGCGCTCAGCTGTTCAGGCGCCAGATCGCGAAGTTGAGGGCGGCCGCGAAGGTGACCCACGCCCAGTAGGGCAGCATCAGCAGGGTCGCCGGGCGGGACACCTTGCGGAAGAGCACGACCGTCACGCCGATCGCCACCGACATCACCAGGATCTCGGCGAACGCCAGCCCGTAGCGGCCGGCGCCGAAGAAGAGCGGCGTCCAGACGGCGTTGAGCACCAGCTGGGCGATCCACGCCCAGAGGGCCGGGCCGAAGCCGACCCGCCGCCAGACCAGCCAGCCGGCCACCGCGATCATCGCGTAGAGAAGGCTCCAGACCGGTCCGAAGAGCCAGGACGGGGGAGCCCAGGCGGGCTGTTCGAGGCTCACGTACTCGGCCGAGGTGCCCTGCACGCCGAGCCCGCCGATCGCCGCGGCGACGAACACCGCCGCCCCGAAGCCGAGCAGCGCCCACCACTGCCGGGCCCCGCCGGTCCGTTCCGCACTCCTGGACATCTCCATGGTCGAGATATGTCCGCTGAAGGTGGACGGTAAACCCGCGGTCACCCTCCGGCCGGCACGACACCGGGGTCGTCGTGTCCGGATGCTCCTGTCGGGAGGACGGAGTTCCGGTCACGACGACCCCGGTGGGTCCTGAACGGCGGCCTGTAGCCGCCTCGTCAATTGAAGATGCTCACACCACCCGGCCCGACGAGCAGGCCGACCACGATGAGGACGATGCCCCACAGGATCTGCCGCCGGAACAGCGCGAGGATGCCGGCGACCACGAGTACGACTGCGAGAATCCAGAGAATCAGCTCCATGTTTGCTGAATACCCGACCCGCCGACGCCGGAAACCTGTGCGTGATCGAGGTGGTCGCCCAGGTGGAAGACGCTGTACGCCTGCTTGATCACGGGGTGGGCGACGTTACGGACGCGTACCCCGCCGGGCGTGGTGCCCCGCTCGGAGCCGGCGTGCGCGTGCCCGTGCAGGGCCAGCGCGGTCGGCGCCGAGTCGATCGCCTGCCCGAGCTGGTACGAGCCCAGGAACGGGTAGATCTCCAGCGGCTCACCGGCGAGCGTGTCGGGCACCGGCGCGTAGTGGGTCAGCGCCACCAGCACGTCGCACTCCAGTCCCCGCAGGGCGGCGGACAGGGCGTCCGCGCTCTGGGTGGTGGTCCGGACGAACGCCTTCATCTCCGGCTCGCCGAAGTCGCTGGCGCAGCGGCCGGCGAACCCCCCGCCGAACCCCTTCACCCCGGCCACACCCAGTCGGCCGCCGGCGCAGTCCAGCACGACGCCGTCGCCCTCCAGCACGGTGATCCCGGCGTCCTCGAGCACCTTGACCACCTGCGGCACCTGGTCGCACTGGTGGTCGTGATTGCCCAGCACGGTCACCACCGGCACGCCCAGCCCGCCGAACTCGGTGGCCACGCACCGGGCCTCCGACTCCGTCCCGTGCCGGGTCAGGTCGCCGGCGAGCAACAGCACGTCGGCGTGCTCGGGCAGCTCGTCCAGTGCCGGCCGGAACCGGCCGACCACGTCCTCGTCCAGATGCACGTCGCCCACGGCGGCGATCCGGATCACCATGGAACCTCCTCAGGGCAGTTGCTCGATCTCCGTGGGCGCCTGCGCGCGGATCACCCCGATGTCGCTGGTGACCGGCACGTCGGGGAAGCGTTCGGCCACCCGGCGCAGGATCTCCTCGCGCCGGTGCGGGCTCTCGACCTCGCCGTAGAGCACGAGGCCGCGCTCGCGGCGGACCACGGTGATCCCCTGCTCGGCCACGTCCGGGTCCTCGGCGAGCAGCCGGTGGATCTCCGCCTCGACGTACTCGTCGGGCGGTCCGGTGGCGACGTCGCGGTGCTCGGTCACGGTGTCCCCTCTCCCTCGCCGGTGCCGGAGTGCGGCACCACTTCCAGCCGGTCCAGCAGCACCAGGAACGCCTCCGCGTACGGGGAGTGCTGCGTCTCCTTGCGTACCCGTTCCCAGTCGATCTGCTCCCGCAGGGAACGGGCCAGCGGCAGGCCCCGGGCGAAGTCGCAGTAGTGCTGCGAGAAGCTCAGCAGCTTGTGCACCATGAGCTGGCTGGCCGAGAGCACCGGCATGTGGATCGCGTCGACCGGCCGCACGACCGTGTCGGCGAACGTCTCCTCCGTGACCGGCGTCTCGATCGGCCGGTGGATCAGGTCCACCATGCGACCGTCGTCGAACACCTTGACCAGCCAGTCCTCGGGCGGCCGCTCGGCGGTGAAGCCCGCCGCGACCAGCGCCTCGAGGGACCGTTCCACGTCGACCTCCCGGATGAGGAAGTCGACGTCGTGGTCGCTGGAGTGACCGCCGTGGGCGTACACCGCGAAGCTGCCCCCGAGCGCGAAGGGAATCTCTTCCTGCTTGAGCACGGCGGCGACCTTCTTCAACGTGTGCACCAGGCTCTCGTCCCCGCGCTCTGCCATTGGCGTCTCCCGTCGATGGTGGTGGGCGGCTGATCCAACTCCGGTACCCGGCATCCCGGCGGGCCACACCTGGCAGGTGGCACGGTCGGGGTCAACCGGGAGGACACGGCACAAATCTCCGGGTACGCGAGCGTGGGTCGGATAGCCTGTGCAGAGTGTCCAGATCACCGGGGGCGCGGCGCGGCAGGGCCCGATTGCGCGCCGTCGCCCTGATCGGCATCGACGGCTCGGGCAAGACCACCCAGGCGCACCGGCTCGCCGACGCGCTCACCGCGGCGGGCCGCCCCGCCACCTACCACCGCAACGCCGGCGGGCGGCGCTGGCTGGGCCGCCTCGCGCACCGCCTCGGCCGTCCGGACGCACAGCGCCTCGTCGGGCGCAGCGGCATGCTGGCGGTGGAGTCCGTGCTCCGCTGGCTGGCGATCGCCCTCGCCCTGCTCAGCTGCCTGGCCACCGGCCGGGTCGCGGTGATGGACCGCTACTCCGCCTGCCAGTACGCGAGCATCCGGGCGCACGGGGGCCAGCGCTGGGAGCGGCTGGCCCGCGCCGGCTACCGGATGTTCCCGCGACCGCAGCTGACCTTCCTGCTGACCGTCGATCCCGCCGAGGCGTACCGGCGGATCGAGCAGCGCGGCACCGACCACGAGAGCATGCGCTACCTGACCGCCGCCGATACCGCGTACCGGACCCTGCCGGAGTATCCGACCTTCGTCGTGGTGGACGCCGGGCGCCCGCCGGAGGAGGTCTCCCGGCTGATCCAGGCCCACCTGGCGGGCTGGCTGGCGTCGTCCGCCGACGGTCGCGACGGCCGGCCGACCGACGATCGCGACGGCCGGGCGCCCGACGGGCGGGACGTGCGGTCCGCCGTCGTGCCCGCGCCGCCGGGCGCGGAACCGGTCGCGATCGGCCGGCTGAGCGCCTGAGCCGACGGACCTCCGGCCGGCTGCCCGGGATCCGGCCTCGTGACGGGGCGCCGCGGGAGGCGGCGTGATGGCATCGTCCGTACGGGGCCGAGTGCGGGCCGGCGGCGACCGGGCGGCCTCTCCACGCAGGTCCGGCGGGGGAGGCGACGTCCTCCGTGGAATGGCACGCTGGGCGGTACGGATGGCACGCTGGACGAAACGGCATGTCCGGGCGGGCGGTACTTTCCTCAATACGCGCAGTCATGGTTGACGCTCACGCCTCGTGAAAGTAAGTTTCATCCGTGGCGAAGAGTCCGAAGATTTCTGCGAGTCACGAGCCGGGTGGGCTTATCGTCCACATCAGCGGCCTGCTCCCGTCGTTGTCGCCGGCCGAGCAGCGGGTCGCCCGGCTGGTGGTCGCCGACCCGGCCGCCGCCTCGCGTCGGACCATCACCGACCTCGCCACCGCCGCCGAGACATCTGAGGCGACCGTCATCCGGTTCTGCCGATCGGTAGGCATGGACGGCTACCCGCAGCTGCGGATCCGGCTCGCCGCCGAGGCCGCCCGCCGGATCGAGCCGCCCGACGCGCGGGTCGTCGGCGGCGACATCCCGCCCGGGGCCGACCTCGCCCAGATCATCGCGACCATCGCCTTCAACGACGCGCGGGCCGTCGAGGAGACGGCCGAGCAGCTCGACCCGGCGATCTGCGAGCAGGTCGTCGACGCCATCGCGGGCGCCGGCAGGATCGACGTCTACGGGGCGGGCGCCAGCGGCTTCGTCGCCTCGGACTTCCAGCAGAAGCTGCACCGCATCGGCCGCACCGCCTTCTACTTCCCGGACGTGCACACCGCGCTGACGTCGGCCGCGCTGCTCGGGCGGGGCGACGTCGCGGTCGGCATCTCGCACACCGGCACCACCTCCGACGTGATCGAGGTGCTGGAACAGGCGCGGGCCCGGGGGGCGGCCACGGTGGCGCTCACCAACTTCCCCCGGTCGCCGATCACCGAGGTGGCCGACTTCGTGCTCACCACGGCCGCCCGCGAGACCACCTACCGCTCGGGCGCGATGGCGAGCCGGCTGGCCCAGCTCACCGTCGTCGACTGCCTCTTCGTCGGGGTGGCCGCGCGCAACCGGTCCCGGGCCAGGAAGGCCCTCGAAGCGACAGCCGAGGCGGTCCGGTCGCACCGGGTCGGCCCGGGACGGAGGCGGGCATGACGGCGGGCGCGGTGGAACCCCACGAGGTGACGACCCCGGTGACGGCCCGGCCGGTGATCCGGGTCGGCGCGCCGACGGAGCGGCGCAACCCGCTCAGCGCGGACCTCGACCTCATGTCGACCCGGGACGTGCTCACGGTCATCAACGAGGCGGACCGGCGGGTGCCCGGCGCCGTCGCGGCCGTCCTCGACGAGATCGCGGCGACGGTGGACCTGGCGGTGACCGCCCTGCGCGGCGGGCACCGGGTGCACTACTTCGGCGCCGGCACCTCCGGCCGGCTCGGCGTGCTCGACGCCGCCGAGCTGGCGCCCACCTTCAACTCGCCCCGGCACTGGTTCTGCGCCCACATCGCGGGCGGGCCGGAGGCCATGTGGCGGGCGGTCGAGGACGCCGAGGACGACGACCGGGGCGGCGCTGCGGAGGCCGCCGACTGCGTACGGGCCGGGGACCTGGTGGTCGGGCTCGCCGCCAGCGGACGCACACCGTACGTCCTGGGGGCGCTCGCCGCGTCGAGTGCCAAGGGGGCCTCGACCGTGCTGCTCTGTGCCAACCCGGAGGCGCAGGCCGCCCGGTCGGTGGACGTCTTCATCGGGGTGGACACCGGACCGGAGGTCGTCACCGGGTCGACCCGGATGAAGGCGGGCACCGCGCAGAAGCTGGTGCTGAACACGTTCTCCACGGCCGTGATGGTCCGGCTGGGCCGGGTCTACTCGAACCTCATGATCGACATGGTCGCCACCAACGCCAAGCTCCGGGGCCGGATGATCTCGATCCTGATCGAGGCGACAGGCTGCTCGGAGGAGATCTGCCGGCGGGCCCTCAACGAGGCCGACGGGGACATGAAGGTGGCGCTGGTCTCGCTCGTCTCCGGGGTGGAGGTGTCCGCCGCGCGGGCCGCCCTCTCCCGCTCCGCCGGCCAGGTCCGCGGCGCCCTGGCCCTGCTCGCCTCCTGAGTCGATCCCACACCCTGCCCCCGCCACACCCGCCCTGCGATCCCCGTCACGTACGGGCACGGGTCCGCGGTGCGGATTGTTCACCGGGGGGTGGGGTATTACCACGGGCGTGGATGAACCGACCGGTCCACCCGTGCGTGACTCCGCAGTGACCAGGATCGCAGGCCGACGGTGACCCGGGTCGCTGCGTCTGCGGGCGGGGCGGTGCTGCCATGGACCGGGACACGGCGACACGTCGATCCGCCGCCCCTGGCGTGGTGCCCATCGGAGAGCCGCCACCCGGGGTGCTGACAGCAAACATGGACCGCGCTCTCAGCGGATTATCAGGCATTCGTGACACTTTCGACTCACGACATGGAATCCCCGGCGCGTCTCAACTGTTGTGTAGGTGTCAGCACCGGTGGGCACAGCGGGTTACGGGGGAGGGCTGATGGACGTGGGGATGGCAAGGAACCGGGCAACCGGCGCGAGCGAGGGGACCGTGGGCAACGTGGACAAGAACATCGGCATGCGAACCGACGAGGTTGCCGAGGAGCGCGACCTGGTCGGCGTCTACCTTCACGAGATCTCCCGGACGCCACTGCTGGACGCCGCCAAGGAGGTCGACCTCTCCAAGGCCATCGAGGCCGGCCTCTACGCCGAGCACCTGCTCGGTGCGGACCGCGTCCCCGCCGGCGCCGACCGGGACGACCTGGAGCGGCTGGTCGCCGAGGGCGAGCGGGCCAAGGACCTGTTCATCCGGGCCAACCTGCGACTGGTCGTGTCGATCGCCCGCCGCTACGTGCGTTCGGGCATGCCCATGCTGGATCTGATCCAGGAGGGCAACACCGGCCTGGTGCGGGCGGTCGAGAAGTTCGACTACGTGCGCGGCTACAAGTTCTCCACCTACGCGACCTGGTGGATCCGCCAGGCGATCAGCCGGGCGATCGCCCAGCAGGAGCGCACCGTGCGACTGCCGGTGCACCTGGTCGAGGACGTCAACCGGATGCGCAACGTGGCCCGGCAGCTCACCCGTGAGCTGGGCAGCGACCCGGAGCCGGAGCAGATCGCGGCGTCCCTCGGGGTCACCGTCGAGCGGGTCAACGAGCTGGTCCGCTGGTCGCAGGACACCGTCTCGCTGGACACCCCGGTGGGCGACGACGGCGACACCAACCTCGGTGACCTGGTCGCCGACAGCGACGCGCCGTCGCCGGAGGAGATCGTCCTGACGGGGCTGGAGCGGCAGCGGATCGAGGGTCTGCTCAACCACCTCGACGACCGTTCGGCCGGCATCATGCGGGCCCGCTACGGGCTCGAGGACGGCCGGGAGCACTCCCTCACCGAGGTGGCCTCGCGGTTCTCGCTCTCCCGGGAGCGGATCCGGCAGCTGGAGATCCAGGCGCTCGGTCGGCTCCGCGAGCTGGCCCGGGCCGAGGGCCTACAGGCGGCCTGAGCAGGGTAGGAACAACGCGAACGGCCGGCGTCCGATAGGGGGACGCCGGCCGTTCGCGTTGCGGGTGGGTCAGCGGACCCGACCGTAGCCCTGGATGGGCATCAGGTTCATGCCCCGTTTGAGCACGTTGCGCCCGGCGCTCGGCGCGTCGATCACCTGACCACCGCCGACGTAGAGGCCCACGTGCCCGAGCCCGCTGTAGAAGACGAGGTCGCCGGGGCGCAGTTCGCTGCGGCTGATGTGGGCCACCGCGCCCCACTGCATCCGGGTGTTGTGCGGCAGTGACTTGCCGGCCGCCCGCCAGGCCGCCGAGGTCAGGCCCGAGCAGTCGTAGCCGTTCGGCCCGTCGGCGCCCCAGACGTAGGGCTTGCCGAGCGCGCCGTACGCGTACCGCACCGCGACGCCGGCCTTGCCGGAGACCGTCGGCGCCTCCTTCGCGCTGTCGGACCGGGCGGCCGGCTTCTCGGTGGCCCGGCCGTACGCCTGCCGGCGCAGCTCGTAGAGCTCGGCCAGGTCGCCCTCGATCCGCTTCTTCGTGGCGGTCATCTCGCGGGCCTGCGCCGCCTGCCGGCCCAGCGTGACCTCCAGCCGGGTCTTCTCGTCGAGCAGCCGGCGCTGGTTGCCCGTGAAGTTCGAGATCTTCGCCTGCCGCTGCCGCGTGAGCTGGTCGAGCATGCTCAGCCGGTCGAGCAGGGTGTCGGCGCCGCCGGGACGCAGCAGCGCCTCCGCGGTGCTCAGGTTGTTGCCGGTCTTGTACGCGGTCACCGCCATCTCGCCGACGTCCGCCCGGCTCCGTTCGGTCTCCTGCTCCAGCGGACCGATGCGGCTCTGTACCCGCGCGACGGCGGCCTGGTTGGTCTTGATCTCCTCCCGGAGCTTGTTGTACGCCTCGACGACGTGCTCCAGCTGGGAGGAGGAATTCTCGATCCGCCGGGTCAGCTCGGCGGGGGACGGTTCGGCCCGGGCGGGTATCGCCGGGGCGAGCAGCGTGGCCGACACCACGGCGACCGCCAGGGCGCGCAGCGTGTTCCTGAGGGACGACAAGAGCGGAAGGCTCCTCTCCCATCGGCCGCCGCGGGCTGCTGACGCCCCCGACGGCACCGGGCCGGTGCCGTCCGGGTGGACGGCGTTCGACCGGGCCGACCGGGACAACCTATCCCGGGGCAGGAGTGATGCGCAGTTGAAGCAGGGTCGAATGTTGGCCGAGTGACGGAAATTGTGGATCACGACGGGTGCGGCGCGTGATCGACTCCTCCGGCTCGCCGCGGCGGGCGACGGCTATTGTCGGCGATCGGGCGATCCGTGCCGTTCGTCGTTGTCGGCGTATGCCGTCGGAACGTGAGCCGTTATGACCGACAAGACCGACATGGCGGTCGGAACCGGCGGGCCACCCGACCGCAGCCCTCGGACGCGAGCCGAAATCGCCGTCCGGGCTGGCACGTGCGCCACACAATGAAGCGCGCAGCCGGGAATCCCGTCGACCGGCGATGCGAGACCGTCGACGGGAGCCGACCCGGCACCAGCCGCGGGAGGTAGAACCGTGAACCCTCAAGGCGCCACCCGACAGACGCGGTCATCGCGGACGACCGCGCAGAAGAACACCCTCCTCTACGCCCGACCCGGGATCATCGTGACGGTCGACCGCTTCACCGTCGGCCGCAACAGCTGGCAGGTCACCGAGCTGACCCACCTGCAGACCGGCCGCGGCCCGCACGACCGCGTCGCCGTACGGGCCGTCCTGGTCACCGGCGCCATGATCGGCGGCGTCGGCCTGCTGCTCGGCTTCACCGGCGGGCTGCAACGGCTCACCGCGGGGGCGTACCTCGTCCTGGGCCTGGTGTTCCTGCTGCCGGTGCTGGTCGCGCTGGTGGGGGACCGGTGGCGGCCGCCCGCGTACGAGCTGTGGGGCCGGCGCCGGGGCGACCGGGTGCTGCTGTTCAGCAGCGACGACGAGCGGCAGTTCGGCCAGGTCACCCGGGCCCTGCGCCGGGCCCGGGAGATGAACCGGTACGGCGGCTGGGAGGACCCGCTCGCCTCGGTCGACCCGTGGCGGCCCGCCCGGTGACCGGCGTCAGCCGGCGACCGGCTCCGGGGTGCGCTCGGACTGTTCCGCCGTCACCCAGGAGCTGACCCGGCGCTCCGCGTAGAAGGAGACGAACGGCACCGTGCCGGCCAGCATCACCAGGACCATCCGCTTCAGCGGCCAGCCGGCCCGGCGGGACAGGTCGAAGGCGGCCACCAGATAGAGCATGTAGAGGAAGCCGTGCGCCTGGCCCACGGTCTCCACCAGGATCGGGTCGTCGAAGCCGTACTTCATCGGCATGCCGATCACGACCAGCAGGATCAGTGCCACGCCGACGATCCAGGCGATGACTCGGTACCGGGTCAGGGCTGCGCCCACCGTCGTCCGTCCTTTCGCGTCCGGCCTCAGCCGGGGTAGTCACCGGGCTTGGCACCCGGGTTGTCGTTCAGCCATTGCAGGTAGTGGTTGTAGGCGACGAGGTCGCCGTCCTCGCCGCCGCCGGCAGCCGCGGACCCGCGGGCGACCCGCACGGGTCGGCGTACGACCGGGCGCGTCGCGGCGGCCTGCGGGGCGTCGGCCGGTCGCGTCCCGGCGGCGCTCGACGTTTCTCCCTGCGCGTCGGCCGGCGCCGCCGGCCCGCGCAGGGTGTGCCGGACCTCACGCCACCAGACGAAGACCACGAAGCCCGCGAAGATCGGCCACTCGACCGCGTAGCCCCAGCTGATCGCGTTGCCGGCGGCGGCCCGGCTGACCTGCCACCAGCCCAGCGCCAGGAAACCGGTGACGAGCACGACCATGGCCACGTGGCGCGCGATCCACGCCGGGGTCCAGAGCCGTTTCATGGCATCGAGAGTACCGGGGGCCGCCGGGGTCTCCGACGCGGCGTCGTAGGTGCGGGTGGGGTTTGGTGCCTGCCGGTGTGGGCATCCGTCTAGACGCGAGCCCAAACCAGAGCAGGGGGTCGATCATGACGGGATCGGTACGGCAGGACGACTTCGGCAGCCCGGAGCAGCGGATGCCCGAGTGGGACGGCGACCATGTCCACGACAGGGCCTCCGGCGAGGCGGATCCGCCCGACGGCGAGCTGCTCGGCGTCGACCCCGCCGAGCTGGCCGACGAGGACCTGATCCGGGAGATGCACAGCCTGCACCGGACCCGCCTGGACACCCTGCGCCACGCGGCGGACTCCGCGCTCGCCAACCACCTGCGGCGCACCGCCGAGCTGGAGACCGAGTACCTCGCCCGGCACCCCGGCCGCGAGGTCGACCCGAGCCGGCTGCGGGACGCCTGATGGCGTCCGCCGAGCGCGGGATGTCCGCGCCGCCGGAGGTCGTGTTCAACACCGCCACCGACCCCGCGCGGGCGTCGGCGTGGCTGCCCGAGCCGCTGCGGGCCGACGGCAGCCCGGCGGACGAGGTCAGCGCCGAGGAACTGCGGGCCCGCTGGAGCGCCGCCGAGGACTGGTCGGCGGAGATCCTGGTGGAGCCCGCCCAGGCCGGTGGCGCCCGGACGCGGCTCGACCTCACCGGCGGGCCGGACGCCGAGCGGCTGGCCGACGAGGCGCTGGACAGTCTCGCCCGCGAGGTGGCCGACAACCTGCAGGCCGGCTGAGCCGGACCGCACCCGAGAGGATCGAGGAGACCGGGTGACCGCCCTGAAGGAGAAGGTGGCGCGGCTGCGCCAGGCGTACGCGCCGCACGAACACCGACCGCTGGGCGGGTACCTGGCGGCGATGGGAACCTACGCCGGGGTGACCGCCGGCATCGCCGGTCTGGTCAGGGCGAC
This sequence comes from Micromonospora sp. AMSO12t, assembly GCF_008806585.1. Classification (NCBI taxonomy): domain Bacteria; kingdom Bacillati; phylum Actinomycetota; class Actinomycetes; order Micromonosporales; family Micromonosporaceae; genus Micromonospora; species Micromonospora sp. AMSO12t. The sequence continues at coordinate 1,341 of NZ_WAAS01000023.1, read as the reverse complement.
CGGCCGTCCGGTCCCCGAGCGTCCCGCCCCGGCCGACGTGGTGCTGCTGAGCATCGCCACCCACAAGCTGAGCCGGCTGCTGACGAAGGACGCGGTGACGAGCCCCCTACGGGCGCCGTTCACCCGGTACGACAAGCCGATCGGCAGCGGCGAGGTGATGGAGCAGGTCCGTGACCAGGGCAGCTCCACCCGGCACGCGATCGGGGAGCTGCTGAGCTGCCCGTTCTGCCTCGCCGTCTGGGTCGCCACCGGGTTCACCGGCGGCCTGGTGCTCGCCCCCCGGCTCACCCGTCTGGTGGCGACCGCGCTGACCGCCGTGGCCGCCTCGGACTTCCTCCAGATGGCGTACGCGGTGGCCCAGCAGGCCGCCGAGGGCGGCGACCACGACGAGGACTGACGACGTACGACGGAGGGGGCCGGCGCTCGGGCCGGCCCCCTTCGTCGTGGCTGTCCTCAGGTCGGGGTCGTGCCGTGGTCCTGGCCGGCCCAGCCGCGGGAGGCCTCCGGCTCGCGCTCGTCGGCGTCCGCCCCGGTGATGACGTCCCGGTCGACCGCGGTGCGGTCGTGCTCGTTGGCGAAGTCGGGCTCCGGCAGGGTGTCCCGGCCCTCGGGGGGCTGACCGAGTGCCGGCAGCTTCTCGTGCTCTTCCTCGTGGTGGGACATCTCGCTCTCCTCACTGCTCGTCGGCCTCCGGTGCGGAAGGCCGTCCGCCCCCGGGGGACGGGTGGGCGGCGGTCTCGCCCCACGACGGGTCGTCACGGCCCGCCGGGGCCGTGCCGGTCCCGGCCCCCTGGCGTCAGGTGACCGAACCGCCGAGCAGGTCGGCCACCTCGTCCACGGCGTACTCGCCCTCGGGCAGGGCGGCCATGCGGGTGAGGAGCTGCGCGGGAAGCTCGGCGGCGACGGCCCGGCGGTAGATGTCCGCCTGACTGATCCGCTCCTGGCCGTGGTAGAGATCCTCGAGGAGGTCGTCGAGGCGCCGGATGTCCGGCTCCTCGACCACGGGCGCGTCCGTCACGGGTGCGTCGTCGGTCACGACGGTCAGCTACCCGCGTCCGAACCGGTGAAACGTCGCCGGGCCGCGCGCGGAAGTGGTCGCCGGGGCTGTGACGGCGGTCATGGCGCGGGTCGGAACACCGGCGGCGGGTCCCCGGTTGAGTCAGGTGTCGGTGTGTCCAGTGTCCCCGGGCCTCACCTAATTGCCTTCGCGGAATACCGTTCGGCTGGAGCCGCGTCGTGCCACTCGCCGAGAGGCGACCTGCACACCGACACCGGTGCCGCCCCCGAGCCCTCCCGGGCCCGGGGGCGGCACTGTCCGTCTCCACCTCCCCCTGCGTGCGG
>NZ_WAAS01000022.1:0-47002 GCF_008806585.1 Micromonospora sp. AMSO12t | reverse complement strand
TCAGGCCGGTTCGGTGGCGCGGCGCGGCGGGGCGGTCGCCGGGAGCGCGGCGCGCCCGGCCTGCCGGCGGCTCAGCCGCCCGGTCCGGTGCAGCCAGCGCACGGTGTCGGTCAGGGTCTCGTCCAGCGACCGGCTCGCCGACCCGAGCAGCTCCTCGGTGGGCGTGCCGTCCATCGGGCGGGCCGTGGCGCACAGGTAGATGGCGCCGTGCTCGGCGGGCAGGTGCACGGGCGAGAGCCGCTGCGCCGCGCTGACCAGGTGGCCCATCGGCAGCAGGGCCGGGGCCGGCAGCCGGAGGGTGGGCAGGGCCCGCCCGGTGACCCGGCGCAGCGCGTCGACGAACTCCCGCGTCGTGACGTACCGGCCGGGGGCCGGGAAGCGGCGGGGGCCGCGCCCCGGTTCGAGCACCGCCGCGTGCAGCCGGGCCACGTCCCGCACGTCCCCGACGGGGAAGCCGCCGGTCGGCCACAGCGGCATCAACCCGCGCAGCACGTTGCGTACCCGGGTCGTCTGGTCGCCCAGGTGCGGGTCGTCGGGCCCGAGCGAGGCCAGCGGATAGGTGATGACCACCGGTGCCCCGTCGTCCTGGTGCCGGCGCGCCACGTGCTCGGCGGCGGCCTTGCTGCTCAGGTACGCCTCCCGGGGCGCGCCCACCGGGGAGTCGACGGTCAGCGGCGACCCCGTGGCCGGCAGCAGCGCGCCGAAGGTGGAGACGTGCACGATCGGGTCGAGGCCCGCCGCCCGCGCCGCCCCGAGCACCACCTCGGTGCCGCGGAGGTTGACCGCCCGCATCCGCGCCCGGTCCCGCGAGTCGAAGCTGTACACGCCGGCGGCGTGCAGCGCGGCGGCACAGCCGTCGGCGGCCCGGGTCACGTCGGCGGGGTCGGTGACGTCGCCGGTGACCAGCTCCACGCGCCCGGCGTCGGCGCCCAGCGCCGCCAGCACCCGCCGGGCGCGGGCCGGGTCGCGCACGAGCAGCCGGACCCGGTGCCCGGCGTCGAGGAGGGCCGCCGTCGAGTGGGAGCCGATGAATCCGGTGCCACCGGTTACCAGGACCAGCATCGCGACTCCCGCGGGTGGGGGACTGGGTCGTCGCCCATCATGGGCGGGCGCCGCCGGGCCCTCCTTCTCCCAGGGTGCTCAACCGGCGTCGATGGCGTTGCCTGCGCCCCCGGACTCCCAATACTGGCATTGCCGCAGTCGTGGGAGCCGTCGTCGTGACCGTCTGGCGGGGCGGCGCAGAGCAGGAGGCAGATCATGATCGCTCGTCGGGTGGCCTCGTCGGTGGTCCAGCGCCAGGTCAACTACGTCACGCCGGTGCCGCAGGGGTCCGCGCGGGGCCTGGTGGACGCCGTCTACCGGCAGGTCGCGCAGGAGATGCAGCTGGTGGTGCCGCCGGCGCAGCTGCACTCCCCGTCGCCGGAGGTGCTGGCGGCGTACTGGATGGTGATGCGGGAGCCGCTGCTGCCGACGGAGAACGTGGACCGGGCGACCAAGGAGGCGGTGGCCGCCGCGGTGTCCGTGGCGAACATCTGCCCGTACTGCGTGGACATGCACAGCGTCGGGCTCTACGAGCTCTCCACGGAGCACGACGCGGAGGCGATCGTGGCCGACCGGCTCACCGAGATCGCCGACCGGCGCATCCGGGTGGCGGCGGAGTGGGGCCGTACGGCACACCAGCCGCAGACCTCGCGGCCGGTCCTGCCGTTTCCGGAGCGGGACCGCCCGGAGCTGGTCGGCGTGGTGGTGGGCTTCCACTACATCGCCCGCGTGGTCAACGTGTTCCTCTCCAACTTCCTGCTCCCGCCGGGGCTGACGCCGCGGGCGCGCCGGCGCCTGAAGCGGGGCATCGGCTGGGTGTTGCAGGGGACGCTGCGCGACGCCCGCGAGCCGGGCCGCTCGGTGGAGCTGCTGCCGCCGGCGCCGCTGCCGGCGGAGGCCGCCTGGGCGGCGGGCAGCCCGCACGTGGCCGGGGCGATGGCCCGCGCCTACGCGGCGTTCGAGGCGGCCGGCGAGCGGGCCGTTCCGCCGGCGGTCCGGGAGCTGGTCGCGGAACGCCTCGACGACTGGCGGGGTGAGGAGACCGGCCTCAGTCGACAGTGGTGCGAGCGGCTGATCGCGCCGCTGCCCGAGGCGCAGCGGGCCGCCGGCCGCCTGGCCCTGCTGACCGTGTTCGCCTCCTACCAGGTCGACGAGGAGGTGGTCACGGAGTTCCGCCGCCACCAGCCGGGCGACGCGGCCCTGGTCGACGCGGTGGCCTGGGCCAGCTTCGCGGCGGCCCGCCGGGTCGGCACCTGGTACGCCCCCGCCGGCTCGCCCGAGCCGGTCTGACGGATCCCCGACCCGAACTGCGCAACATTGGAGACGTGACGGCGTGTCGGAGCCGACACGCTGGGTGAGGGGCGTGGTGTCTCTCGCGCCCGTGACCCTTCCAAGGAGGAAACGTGACCAGCTACCAGGCGACCCTGCCCGGAGCTTCCGGGCGTTGGGCGACACTCAACGGCGCACACCATCGGGCGGCCCTGAACGCCTTTCTCGTGATCGTGCTCGCGCACTGGGCCGAGCACCTGGTGCAGGCGTACCAGATCTGGGGCCTGGGCTGGTCGCGGCCCGAGGCCCGCGGGGTGCTCGGCATGCCGTTCCCGTGGCTGGTCAGCTCGGAGTGGCTGCACTACGGCTACGCCATCGTGATGCTCGTCGGGCTGTGGATGCTGCGCCCCGGCTTCGTCGGGCGCAGCCGGAGCTGGTGGACCGCCGCCCTGGCGATCCAGTTCTGGCACCACATCGAGCACCTGCTGCTGCTGTTGCAGGCGCAGACCGGCCGGCACCTGTTCGACAGCCCCGTGCCCACCAGCCTGCTCCAGGTCGTGATCCCCCGGGTCGAGCTGCACCTGTTCTACAACACGGTCGTCTTCGTGCCGATGGTGATCGCGATGTACCTGCACCTGCGGCCCTCCCCGGCGGAGGCGGAGCTGATGTCGTGCAGCTGCCGGCAGCCCGAGGTCGCGGCCCAGCCGTCATGACCACCGTGGACGGCGCCCGTCCGCCGGCACCGCCCACGTCCGTCGGGGCGGTGCAGCGGGCGGCCATCGCCGTCGCGGTCGGCATCGTGCTGTCGATCGTGGCGCTGCTGGCCTTCGGCACTCCGGCCGAGAGCCGGAGGTTCATGCTGAACCCGGGCGACGGGTCGGTCGTCGGGGTCGCGCCCGCCGAGGTGACGCTCACGCTCGGCGGCGCCGAGTCGGCCGAGAACGTGCACCTGGCCGTCACCGGACCGACCGGGGCGGTCGTCTCGATCGGGAAGGCGGCCGTCCGCGACGGCCGCCTGGCCGTGCGGGTACGCGACGCCGGGCCGGGCGCGTACCGCGTGGCCTACCGGGCCCTGTTGCCCGACGGCCGACAGGTCGCCGGGCTGGCCGGCTTCACGGTGACCCCCGGCGCCGTTCCGGCCGGGCCCGTCGCCGCGCCGATCGGGGACGAGGCCGCGAACGCCAGCCACGACCACGCCCGGATCGACGGCATCAACGGCGTGCTCCTCCTGCTCGACCTGGGCCTCGTCGCGGTGGCCCTGCTGCTGATGTTCCTCCGTCCGCAGCGGGGAAGGGGGCCCGTCACCGGCCCGTGACCCGCCCACCGCGCGGCCCCGCCCGTCGCGGCGGATGAGCGCACAGCAGAAGACGCGGCCCCGGCCGGCGCGGCGTGACGATGAAGTCACCCGCCGGCCGGGGCCGGCGTCGTCGTAACGACAGGGGGATCTGCCATGCCGACGGTACTGGGCTCCATGCGTCGACTGCTGATGGCGCCGACGCTCGCGGAGGTGACCTTCGCGCGTCGGGGCTTCCCCGGCCCCGCCACGGAGGTCACCCGCCGGCTGGAGGCGGTTCCGCAGTCGGTCGTCTGCGGATTCGAGTGGGGCATCGACACCCGCGACCCGTGGGAGCTGGAACGCCGGCTCGCGCTCGTCGACCGGGAACTGCTCGGCTTCGCCTACGAGGGCGCCACGATGGCCTGCACCATCCTCGACGTGATGGGGCCAAGGCGCGGCACCCGTACCCGGGACCTGCTGCGGGGCCCCGGCGCGCCGCACCTCTTCCTCGCCTACATCGGCATCGGCTTCGCGATGGCACGCCTGCCGCGGCCCCTCTGGCGGCACGTCGTGCCGGACCTCACCGGCTCCCCGTACCACCCGACGATGACCTGGCTGGCCGTGGACGGCTACGGGTTCGACCGCGCCTACTTCCACCTCGACCGCTGGGTGACCCGGCAGGAGCGGCTGGCGGCGTACCCGTGGCAGGGCCACGGGGACTACTTCCTCCGGGCCACGGACCAGGGCCTCGGCCGGGCACTGTGGTTCATCCACGGCGCCCGCACCGCCGACGTGGCCGGGGCCGTGCGGGCCTTCGCCGCCGACCGGCACGGCGACCTGTGGAGCGGGGTGGGGCTCGCCGCCACCTTCGCCGGCGGCGCCGACGCCGAGGCGCTCGCCGCGCTGCGCACCGACGCCGGCCCGTGCGCGCCGGACCTGGCCCAGGGCGCGGTCTTCGCCGCCAAGGCCCGCAGCCACGCCGGGCACGTGCCGGCGCACAGCGAGGCGGCGATGCACGCGCTCGGCGGCCGGTCCGTGGCCGCCGCCGCGGCGCTCGCCGACGACGTGGCGGTCCGCGCGGAGCCGGCCGGGCCGGTGCCCGCGTACGAGGTGTGGCGGCGCAACGTCCGCGCGCACTTCGAGCCGGCCGGCATCAACCACGGTCGCTGAGAACCGCCCGCGTCGTCCCCCGGACGGTCGCCGTGCCGTCGCGTGTCGACGGTGCACGTGAATGTTCCGCCTAGTTGCGACGAGTGCGCAAGGTTGAAGAAATCAATCCTTCCCGCGCTTGCCATCATCGAAATGGATGTCCATCCCCGGTAAACGGAAACACCGACCCTTTGGGGGAACGTGCCATGCAGAGCCTGCGTGATCTGCGGCGCAGAATCCTGACGCCAAATATCTCCGAGACGAAAATGGACGTGCGCGGATTCCACGTGAAGAACGAGGAATCGAAGGCGCTGCTCGAAACCGTCGGCGCCTCATTCCTCGCCGGTTACGGATACGCCGCCGAGGCGCCGACGACCGAGGCGGCCGAACGCCGCCTGGAAACGGTGCCGACGCGTTTTCGTGGTTTCGCGTACGAGGGCGCCGCGATGGGCTTCGCCGTCCGGGACGCGCTGCGGCCGGGCCGCCCCCGGCACGTGGCGGGTCTGCTCGCCGGCCGGGGCGACGCGCACGTCTACATGGCGTACGTCGGCGTGGGCTGGGCGATGGCCCGGTTGCCCCGGATCCGCTGGGGCCAGCTGTACGCCCCGGACCCGCTCCTGCGGTGGCTGGTGCTCGACGGCTACGGCTTCCACCAGGCGTACTTCCACACCGACCGGTACGTGTACGGGCAGTACCGCCACCCGCGGTTCCCGTGGCCGGCCGAGGGCCCGCGCGAGTACGCCGACCGGGTCATCGACCAGGGCATCGGGCGGGCCACCTGGTTCGTCGGCGGCACCGACGTGGACCGGGTGACGGAGATCTTCGCCGCGTTCCCCGCGCACCGGCGGGCCGACCTGTACGCCGGGGCGGGCCTCGCCGCCACCTACGCCGGGGGAGCCACCGAGGCGGACCTGCACCGGTTCCGCGACCGGGCCGGCGACTACCGGGTGGACCTCGCCCAGGGCAGCGCCTTCGCGGCCGGGGCCCGGGTACGCGCCGGTCTGGTCGTCCCGCACAACGAGGTCGCCACGCAGGTGTTCTGCGGCATGTCCACCGCCGAGGCGTCGAAGGTGACCGACGTGACCCTGCCCAGCGGGCAGGACGGCGGCACGCCCGCCTACGAGCGGTGGCGCCAGGCCATCGCCGCCGAGTTCGAGGGGCGGTGCTGACCGTGGCGCCCCACCCAGCGGCCCGTCCCGCGCCCCGGCGGTCCACCACCGCACGCAACGAAGGAGAGACCTCGTGACAAGGATCGCTGTCGTGGGGATGGCGTGCCGCTACCCGGACGCCACGTCGCCCCGTGAACTGTGGGAGAACGCCCTCGCCGGGCGGCGGGCCTTCCGCCGGCTGCCCGACGTGCGGATGAGTCTGGACGACTACTGGGATCCGGACCCGGCCACGCCCGACCGCTTCTACGCCCGCAACGCGGCGGTCATCGAGGGCTACGAGTTCGACCGCATCGCCTACAAGATCGCCGGCAGCACCTACCGCTCCACCGACCTCACCCACTGGCTCGCCCTCGACATGGCGGCCATGGCGCTGGCCGACGCCGGGTTCCCGATGGGGGAGGGACTGCCCCGCGAGCGCACCGGCGTGGTCGTCGGCAACACGCTGACCGGCGAGTTCTCCCGGGCCAACCAGCTGCGGCTGCGCTGGCCCTACGTGCGCCGCATGGTCGCCGCCGCGCTCAAGGAGCAGGACTGGGACGACGACCAGCTCACCACGTTCCTCGACGACTTCGAGGCGACCTTCAAGGGCCCGTTCCCGGAGGTCGACGAGGACACCCTCGCGGGCGGCCTGTCCAACACCATCGCCGGGCGCATCTGCAACCACTTCGACTTCAAGGGCGGCGGCTACACCGTCGACGGCGCCTGCTCCTCGTCGCTGCTCTCCGTCGCCACCGCGTGCAAGACCCTCTCCGACGGCGAGGTCGACGTGGCGGTCGCCGGCGGGGTCGACCTCTCCATCGACCCCTTCGAGATCATCGGCTTCGCCAAGACCGGCGCGCTGGCGCGCGGCGAGATGCGGGTCTACGACCGCGGCTCGAACGGCTTCTGGCCCGGCGAGGGCTGCGGCATGGTGGTCCTGATGCGCGAGGCCGAGGCCCGCCAGGCGGGGCACCGCATCTACGCCACCATCGCGGGCTGGGGCATCTCCTCCGACGGCAAGGGCGGCATCACCCGGCCCGAGGTCGCCGGCTACCAGCTCGCCCTGCGCCGGGCGTACGACCGGGCCGGCTTCGGCATCGAGACCGTCGGGCTCTTCGAGGGCCACGGCACCGGCACGCAGGTGGGCGACGCCACCGAGCTCCAGGCCCTGTCCCTGGCCCGGCGCACCGCCGACGAGAACGCCGCCCAGGCCGCGATCAGCTCGATCAAGGGCATGATCGGGCACACCAAGGCGGCGGCCGGCGTCGCCGGCCTGATCAAGGCCGCGATGGCCGTCCACCACGAGGTCCTGCCGCCCACCATCGGCTGCGTCGACCCGCACGAGATCCTCACCGCCGAGCAGTCCGCGCTGCGGGCCCTGCGCAAGGCCGAGGCGTGGCCGCGCGGCCTGCCGGTGCGCGCCGGCATCACGGCGATGGGCTTCGGCGGCATCAACACCCACATCGTGCTGGAGAACGGGCAGCCGCGTCGCTCGTCCCGGCTGGACAGCCGCTTCCGCAACCTCGCCGCCTCGATGCAGGACGTGGAGCTGCTGCTCGTCGACGGGGGCAGCCCGCAGGAGCTGCGCGAGCGGTTGCAGCGTCTCGTCGAGTTCGTGCCCACGGTGTCGTACGCCCAACTGGGCGACCTCGCCGCCACCCTGCACCGGGAACTGCGCGACCTGCCGTACCGGGCGGGCGTGGTGGTCTCCTCGCCGGAGGACGGCGAGCGGCAGCTGCGCCGGATCTGCGACGCCCTCGACGCCGGCGAGGTACGCCTGTTCTCCTCCGACGGCCGCTGCTTCCTGGGCCACGTGAGCGGCCCGGGCCGCATCGGCTTCCTCTTCCCCGGGCAGGGGTCCGGCAAGGGCACCTCGGGTGGCGCGCTGCGCCGCCGCTTCGCCGACGTGGAGGAGGTGTACCAGCGGGCGGCGCTGCCGAGCAGCGGCGACATGGTCGCCACCGCGGTGGCCCAGCCGCGGATCGTCACCGGTTCGCTCGCCGGCCTGCGGGCGCTGTCGCTGCTCAACCTCGACGCGACGGTCGCCGTCGGGCACAGCCTCGGCGAGATCGCCGCCCTGCACTGGGCCGGCGTGCTCGACGAGGAGGCCCTGCTCCGGGTCGCCGGCGTGCGCGGCCGGACGATGGGGGAGCACAGCGCCTCCGGCACGATGGCCAACATCGGCGCCCCGCCCGAGCGGGTGGCCGGGCTGATCGCCGGCCTGTCCGTGGTGATCGCCGCGTACAACGGGCCGGAGCAGACCGTGATCGCCGGCTCGGAGGCCGCGGTGGAGGACGCCTGCGAGCGGGCCCGCTCCGCCGGCCTGCGGACCACGCGGCTGTCGGTGTCCCACGCGTTCCACTCCCCGCTGGTCGAGCCGGCCGCGGACGCCTTCCTCGGCGCGCTGGCGGGGGAGCGGTTCGGATCCGTCACCCGGCGGGTCGTCTCCACCGTCACCGGCGAACCGCTCGCCCACGACACCGACGTCTCCGCCCTCCTGCACCGCCAGATCACCGACCCGGTGCTGTTCAGCCAGGCCGTGGCCCTCGCCGCCAAGGAGGTCGACCTCTTCGTCGAGGTCGGCCCGGGGCAGGTGCTCTCCGGCCTCGCGGCGGCCAGCACCGACCTGCCGGCGGTGGCGCTCAACACCGACGACGAGTCGCTGGCGGGCCTGCTGCGGGTCGCGGCGGCCGCGTACGTCGTCGGCGCCGGCGGCGTGGAGGGCACCCTCTTCCACGACCGGCTGGTCCGGCCGCTCGAGGTGGGCCAGAACTTCCGCTTCTTCGCCAGCCCCTGCGAGTCCGCCCCGGTGGTGAGCCTGCCCAAGGGCGCCGGCGTCCGGGCGGCGGTCCCGTCGACGGCGAACGGGCAGCGGCCGGAGTCGGAGCAGCCGGCCGGCGAGTCGAGCCTGCAACTGCTGCGCCGGCTGGCCGCCGAGCGGGCGGAGCTGCCGCTGGAGATGGTGCACGACGGCAGCCAGCTCCTCGACGACCTCCACCTCAGCTCGATCACCGTCGGCCAGCTGGTCAACCAGGCGGCGCAGCAGCTCGGCGTGCCGGCCGCGCAGACTCCCACCAACTTCGCGACGGCCACCGTCGGGCAGCTCGCCGAGGCACTGGAGCAGCTCGCCCGGACCGGTCGGGACACCGACGCGGCCGGCCCGGCCATCGTGCACGGCGTCGCAGACTGGTGCCGGGCCTGGTCGGTGGACCTCGACGAGGCGCCGGCCCCGGTCGCCGCCCGGGCCGGGGCCGACGGAGCCTGGCAGCTGTTCGCCCCCGCCGGTCACCCGCTCGCCGAGCCGCTGCGCGCGGCCCTGCAGACCGCCGGCCTCGGCGCGGGCGTGCTGGTGTGCCTGCCGGAGCGGTGCGCCGAGGCCGATCTCGAACTGGCCCTGCGCGGCGCGCAGGCGGCGACGGCCGCCGCCCCCGGCACCCGCTTCGTCCTCGTCCAGCAGGGACCGGGCGCGGCCGGGCTGGCCAAGACGCTACGGCTGGAGGCGCCGCAGCTGCGCACCACCATCGTGCACACCCCGCCGGTGCCGGAGGCCGTGGCCCGGGTGACGGCGGAGGTCGGCGCCACGGACGGGTTCGCCGAGGTCCGCTACGACGCCGCCGGGCGGCGCCGGGTGCCGACCCTGCGCGGGCTGCCGGTGCGGCCCGCCGAGACGCGGCAGCCGCTGGGCGCCGAGGACCTGCTGCTGGTCACCGGCGGCGGCAAGGGCATCACCGCGGAGTGCGCCCTGGCCATGGCCGTCGACAGCGGCGCCGGCCTGGCCGTGCTGGGCCGCTCCGATCCCGCCCAGGACGACGAGCTGGCCGCGAACCTCAAGCGGATGGCGGACGCCGGCGTACGGGTGCGCTACGCCCGGGCCGACGTCTCCGACCCGGAGCAGGTGCGGCAGGCCGTCGACGGGCTCGTCGCCGAGCTGGGACCGGTCACGGCGGTGCTGCACGGCGCGGGCCGCAACGAGCCGGCGGCGTTGACCGGCCTCACCATGGACGCGTTCCGCCGCACGTTCGCGCCGAAGGTCGACGGCCTGCGCGCCGTGCTCGACGCGGTCGACCCCGACCGGCTGCGCCTGCTGGTGACGTTCGGCAGCATCATCGGCCGGGCGGGCCTGCGCGGCGAGGCGCACTACGCCACGGCCAACGACTGGCTGGCCGAGCTGACCGTCGACTTCGGCCGGCGTCACCCGAACTGCCGCAGCCTCTGCCTGGAGTGGTCGGTCTGGTCCGGCGTCGGCATGGGTGAGCGGCTGTCCGTGGTCGAGGCGCTGACCCGCGACGGCATCACCCCGGTCACCCCCGACCAGGGCGTGCAGATGCTCCGGCGCCTGCTCGCCGACCCGCAGGCACCGTCGGTGGTGGTGGTCAGCGGGCGTACGGAGGGCATCGACACGGTCCGGATGGACCGTCCGGAGCTGCCGCTGCTGCGGTTCGTGGACCGCCCGCTCGTGCGCTACCACGGCGTCGAGCTGGTCGCCGAGGCCGAGCTCAAGCCGGTCACCGACCTCTACCTGGACCACCACCGGCTGGACGGCAACCTGCTGTTCCCGGCGGTGTTCGGCATGGAGGCGATGGCCCAGGTCGCCGCGGCGGTGACCGGACGCGACGACACACCGGTGGTCGAGCGGGCCGAGTTCCTGCGGCCCATCGTGGTGCCGCCGGAGGGCAGCACCACCATCCGGATCGCCACCCTCGTGGTCGACGACGACGTCGTGGACGCGGTCATCTACAGCGCGGAGACGGAGTTCAGCGCGGCGCACTTCCGGGCGCGGCTGCACTTCACCGGCACGCGACCGCCGGCGGGCCCGCCCGAGCAGGTGCCCGCCGGGCTGCCGGCGGTGCCGCTGGAGCCCGCCACCGACCTGTACGGCGACATCCTGTTCCAGGGTGGACGGTTCCAGCGGCTGCGCCGCTACCACCGGTCGGCCGCCCGGCACGTCGACGCCGACGTCGTCACGGCTCCGCAGACGCGCTGGTTCGCCGACTACCTGCCGGACGCCCTGCTCCTCGGCGACCCCGGCGTGCGGGACGCCCTCATGCACGGCAACCAGGTCTGCGTTCCCGACGCGACGCTGCTGCCGGCCGGGATCGAGCGGCTGCACCCGGCGGGGACCCGCCTGACCGGGGCAGAGGAGCTCCGCTACTGCGCCGAGGAGCGCAGCCGCGACGGCGACACCTACGTCTACGACATCGCGCTGCGCTCCGCCGACGGTGCGGTCGTGGAGCGGTGGGAGGGCCTGCGGCTGCGGGCGGTACGCAAGAAGGACGGCCGCGGCCCGTGGGTGGCGCCGCTGCTCGGCTCCTACCTGGAGCGGGCGGTCGGCGACCTGGTCGGCGGCGACGTCGCCGTCGCGGTGGAGCCGATCCCGACGGAGCAGGGCGGGCGCGGCGAGCCGTCCGGGCAGGGCACGCCTGACGAGACCCGTCGGCGGCGGGCCCGGACCGCGGTGGCCGCCGGCCGGGCCGCGGGCGGGCCGGTCGAGGTCGCGTACCGGCCGGACGGCCGCCCCGAGCTGGCCGACGGGCGGTCCCTCTCCGCCGCGCACGCCGAGGACCTGACGCTGTGCGTGGTGGGGACCGGGCCGCTGGCCTGCGACGTCGAGGCGGTACGCGCCCGGGAGGAGTCGGTCTGGCAGGGCCTGCTCGGCGCACACGTCGACCTCGCCCGGCTTTGCGCCGCCGACGGCGGGGAGTCCCTGGACGCGGCGGCCACGCGGGTGTGGGCGGCGATCGAGTGCCTGCGCAAGGCGGGGCTCTCGCACCGGGCGCCGCTGGCCGCGGTGCCCTCGGACCGGGCCGGCTGGCTGGTCTTCGCCTCCGGCGACCTGCGGATCGCCACGCTCGTCACAACCGTGCGGGACCTGCCCCAGCCGATGGCGTTCGCGATCCTCACGGAAGGACGGGCGTAGGCGATGGACAAGTACTTCGAGTACCTGCACACGGTGGGCTTCGAGGAGACCAACCTCGTCGGCAACGTGTACTACGTCAACTACCTGCGCTGGCAGGGGCGCTGCCGGGAGATGTTCCTGAAGGAACGGGCGCCGGACGTGCTGGCGGACGTACGCGACGACCTGAAGCTGTTCACCCTCCGGGTCGACTGCGAGTTCTTCGCCGAGATCACCGCGTTCGACGAGCTGTCCATCCGGATGCGCCTGGTGGAGCTGGCGCAGACCCAGCTGGAGTTCAGCTTCGACTACGTCAAGCTCGACCGGGACGGCGGCGAGACGCTGGTGGCCCGGGGCCGGCAGCGCATCGCCTGCATGCGCGGCCCGAACACCCGCACCGCGCCGGCGAGGGTGCCGGAGGCACTGGTGACGGCGCTCGCGCCGTACACCTCGGCGCGGCGCACCTGACGGCGCGAGGAGGAGACGTCGTGGACGTACAGCGAACACTCACCGTCGGGACGCCCGACGTGACGGCACTGCGGCGGGCGTACGGCGCATTCGCGACCGGCGTCACGGTGGTGACCGTCGGCGGTGCCACCCCGCACGGGATGACCGCCAACTCGTTCACCTCGGTGTCGCTCGACCCGCCGTTGGTGCTGGTGTGCGTCGACCGGAACGCGGTGATGCACGCCTGTCTCTCCGAGACCCGGGAGTTCGGGGTCTCGGTGCTGACCGACGACCAGGAGAAGGTGGCCCGGTACTTCGCTGACGGGCGGCGACCGCTCGGCGGCGAGCAGTTCGACCAGGTGGACTGGCGGCCGGGCGCGACGACGGGAGCGCCGCTGATCAGCGGCGCCCTCGCCCACTTCGAGTGCGAGGTGTGGCGTTCCTACGACGGCGGTGACCACACCATCTTCCTCGGCCGGCTGCTCTCCCTGGAGCGCCGGTCGGACGGGGAGGCCCTGCTCTTCCTCTCCGGACGGTTCCGTCAGGTCGAGCGGGAGCGGAGTGAGGCGGCATGACGACGATCGAGGGAGCCGCCCGGCGCACGCCGCCGGGCCCGCCCCGCTCCGCCGGCCTGCAGATGCTGGTCCTGATGGGCCGGGACCGGCTGCGGATGATGACCCTGGCCGCGGAGCGGTACGGCGACGCCGCCCGGCTGCCGGTCGGCCCCAAGCAGCTCTACTTCTTCAACCACCCCGACCACGCCAAGCACGTCCTGTCGGACAACAGCGCCAACTACCAGAAGGGCATCGGCCTGGTGCACGCCCGCCGGGCGCTCGGTGACGGCCTGCTCACCAGCGAGGGTGAGCTGTGGCGCAAGCAGCGCAAGGTGATCCAGCCGGCGTTCCAGAAGGGACGGCTCGCCCAGTACGCGGGGGTGATCGGCGAGGAGGCCGCGCTGCTGGTCGAGCGGCTGGCGGCGCGGGCCGGCGGCCCTCCGGTGGACGTGCTGGAGGAGATGACCACACTGACCCTCGGGGTGCTCGGGCGGACCCTGCTCGACGCCGAGCTGAGCGGCTTCCACGGCGTCGGCGGGTCGTTCGCCGCCGTGCAGGACCAGGCGATGTTCGAGCTGGAGACGCTCAGCGCGGTGCCGCCGTGGATCCCGCTGCCCCGGCAGTTGCGCTTCCGGCGCGCCCGTCGCCACCTCCAGCAGGTCGTCGACGAGCTCGTCGCCGGCCGGGGCCGGAACGTGGACGGCCGCGACGACGTGCTCTCCCGCCTGATCATCTCGACCCGGCTCGAGAAGGACCCGCGGGTGGCCCGGCAGCGGCTGCGCGACGAGCTGGTCACGCTGCTGCTGGCCGGGCACGAGACGACGGCCAGCACGCTGGGCTGGAGCCTGCACCTGCTCGACCGGCATCCGGAGATCCGGCAGCGGGTCCGCGAGGAGGCCGTGACGGTGCTGGGCGACCGGCTGCCCGGGTACGAGGACCTGCACCGGCTGCGCTTCACGGCGATGGTGGTGGAGGAGGCCATCCGGCTCTATCCGCCGGTCTGGCTCCTGCCCCGCAAGGCCCAGCAGGCCGACGAGATCGGCGGGTACCACGTGCCGGCGGGGGCGGACATCCTCATCTCCCCGTACACCCTGCATCGGCATCCCCGGTTCTGGGACGAGCCGGACCGGTTCGACCCGGACCGCTTCGACCCGTCGCGCAGCACGGAGCGCCCCCGGTACGCGTACATCCCGTTCGGCGCCGGCCCACGGTTCTGCGTGGGCAACAACCTGGGCATGATGGAGGCCACCCTCGTCCTGGCCATGCTGCTGCGGGACGTGCGCCTGGCCGGGGTGCCGGGCCGTCCGGTGGTGCCCGAGCCGATGCTGTCGCTGCGGGTGCGCGGCGGGCTGCCGATGACGGTGCACAAGGTCGACTGATTGCCGCGCAGCGGTCCCGCGGGCGCCACGGCGTCCGCGGGACCGCCGTGTGTCCGCCCGGGCGTCCGCACCGCCCCGGACGGACGCCGGCTCCGCGCTGGCGTGACGCGGGGACGTGGACGCGGGGCGTGACGGGAGCGCCGGCGTGACGCGGGGGAGCGCGTGAACGGGGCGTGACGCGGCGGCGTGCACGGGTGCGGCCCGGCGGCGTGCACGAGGCGGTCCGTCGGCGGACATGGCGGTACCCCGGCCGTCGACGCCGTTGCTGGCGCCGACGGCCGGGGTACCTCGTGGCCGACCGCGGGTGACGCGGCGGTGGGGAGCGCCGCCCGAGGGGTACGCGGTGCTCCCCCGGTGGGCGGGTCAGGCCGCGTACACCTCGGCCCGGTTCTCCCCCTGGGCCTGGCGTTCGCTCGCCGCCTTCCGGCTGTCGAGCAGGGCCAGGAGCACCGGTGGGTCTATCTTGGACACCTCCTTGAGGTGGGCGTCCGCGGTCAGGGTCTGCCGGCCGCGGACGACCAGCGGACCCACCGCGGACACCATCATGGTGTCCTGCTGGAGCCGGAGCACGTCGCCCGAGACGGAGTGGCACAGCAGGTACCAGGTGCCGTCGGGCACGTTCACGAAGCGGTAGACGCCCGGCGACTCCATGATGGCGCAGCGTGCTGGCGGGCCCTCGGGGATGCGGTGCTGGAACAGCCCCATGAAGATGAGCCCGGGCACCGGCCCGCGGGCGGGGGCGGTGACCCGCCCGGTGATGGTGCCGTGCGTCTGGCCCGACGGGCGTTGGGTGGGGATGCGCGGGGCGAAGCCGCCCATCCGCCGGTACGTGGTGGGTGGCAGGCCGACGCTCTTGGTGAACCTGGTGCTGAACGTGCCGACGCTGTTGTAGCCCACCCGGAGGCTGATGTCCGTGACGTTGAGCCTGGTCGTGGTGAGCAGCCGCTTGGCCTCCTGCAGGCGGATCGCGGACAGGAACCGACCGGGCGAGATGCCGGTGACCCGCTGGAAGATCCGCGTGAAGTGGAACTTGCTGAACATGGCTGCGCGTGCCATGTCGTCCACCGTCAACTGCTCCGATAAATTGCTGCGCATCGTGTCGATCGCTCGTTCCACTGCCTGCTCTGCGCTGTCGTGCATTTGTCTCCCCCGGATTGCGGACAATCCCAATGTGTGGATGTGGCGAATTGGGCCGAGTCATTTGGGAGCATCGACCGCCACTATTCCCCGCTAACCGCAGTCGATGCTAGCCGAGGCCGGACGGCCGGTCAACACGTTCTGCGTTCGGAGAGTAGCGCGGAGTGACGAGGGGGGGCTTATCAATTCTTGCCCAGAATTGGCAAGTGCCACTGTACGTTCCGGATGAAGATCGCTAAGATTGCGCTTCGTATTGTGGAACTCACCAGTATCCGCGCCGCCTTCTATCAATCCTTAGCGTAATTTTTCGGACATCGGCGGCGCGTTCCGATGCGTGGCGATCAAGTGGCCCGCGCCCCCGTCGCCGGCGTGTCCGATCCGTCGTGGATGAGCATCGATCAATGGCTAGCGATCGATCTCTATGGCAAGATTGCCCAAACGTTCGCCAGGGCGGAGGACGCGTGCGTATCTCGGAGCTCAGTCGACAGAGTGGCGTGTCGGTCCCGACGATCAAGTTCTATCTGCGTGAGGGATTGCTTCCGGCGGGCCTGCCCACCGGTCGCAACCAGGCGGACTACAGCGAGCGGCACCTGCGCCGGATCCGACTGATCCGGACCCTGAGCGGGATCGCCGGGCTCGACCTCTCGTCGGTCCGGGAGATCCTGGCGGCCATCGACGACGACGAGGTCAGCCTGCGCGACGCGTACCAGGTGCTGGACCGCGCCCTCTACCTCGACGGGTCGGAGACCCTGGGCAGGGCCGCCGTGGACTGCGCACGCACGGAGGTGGCCGAGTTCGCCGACTCGCTCGGCTGGTCCCGCGAGACCAGTGCCTCCGGCGGCGAGGTGTTGGCACAGGTGCTGGCCGGGCTGCGCAGCCTCGGCTGTGAGGCCGACGCCCCCTTCTTCCTCGCCTACGCCCGCGCCGCCGAGCAGCTCGTCGTCGCGGAACTCGACCTGCTCGCCGGCGACGGCGGGACCGAGAAGGGTCCCGCGATCGTGCGCAGCGTCCTGTTCGGGGTCGCCCTGTCCGCCCTGCGCCGCATGGCGCACGAGCACCACGCCGCCCTGCGATTCCCACTGAATGCGGTTGAGTGCGGTCCTCGAACGGGTGAGATGCCGGATCCAACCGGCCGGTAACGTGTGCGCGCCCCTCGGCCACTGAGCAACTTTTGAGAAGAACTCAAGCCGTGCTCCCGCGACCATAAGTGGGCCGGCGGCGACTTTCGCGGCCGGTTCACCAGGCATCGTGAAGGGACCGCACGCCATGCCTCGATCGGCTGAGAATGGGCAGCGCCGGCTACGTACGCCGTAGCGCTCCGCGTGAGTGAATGCCCCGTTCCTGCGGCAATGAACTGCCGATGGATGACAGCGATAAAATTGTCGCCGGGACAATTCACTCCATTTCTCGGTCGGCGACACTGCCCGTCGCCAGACCCGGCCGCACGGCGAGATCAGCCGCTGCACGGCACGGGTGGTGGCCCAATCTGGAGGGGAACCCCTTGCCATCCCAACCCGTCGGCGCCATCCGCCGAATCATTCCCGCTGTCTTCGTGTTGGTCCTCGTGGCCGCGTTCTTCGCCGTCGCCCGGCTGCCCAGCGCGTCGGCCGAGGAGCGTCAGACGCTGGCGTCGCGGTTCGGCTTCACCGAGCTGCCGATCGCGCTGCCGCCCGGCCTTCCCGAGCGCTCCGTGCGGCCCGTCAATCCCGAGTACGAGCACATCCGCGCCTGGGTGTCGTCGGTCGGCGCCGCCGTCGCGGCCAACGACCTCGACGGCGACATGATCGCCAACGACCTCTGCCTGGTCGACACCCGCAGCGACAGCGTCATCGTCACGCCGTCGCCCGACGGGCCCGCCCGGTACGCACCCTTCGTGCTGGACCCCGCGCCCCTGCCCACCCACAAGTCGATGGCGCCGATGGGCTGCGTGCCCGGCGACTTCAACGGCGACGGCCGCACCGACCTGCTCGCCTACTACTGGGGTCGTACGCCGGTGCTGTTCCTGCACCGCGCCTCCGCCGCCGGACCGCTGGCCCTGGGGACCTACCACCCCACCGAACTGATCGGCCAGCCGTCCTCCTCCGGCGGCGAGTACCAGGGCAAGTTCTGGAACACCAACGCGGTCGCGGTCGCGGACTTCGACGGCGACGGCCGGCCGGACATCGGCGTCTTCAACTACTTCCCCGACAGCCAGGTGCTCGACCCGGCCGGCCAGCCGAACGTCGAGATGAACCACTCGCTGTCCCGGGCGCAGAACGCCGGCGGGGCGCACGTGCTGCGCTGGACCGCCGCCACCAGCGGCGACAACCCGACCGCGACGTACGTCGAGCAGTCCGCCATCCCGCCGCAGTACGCGACCGGCTGGACCCTCGGCGCCGGTTCCGCCGACATCGACGGCGACCTGCTGCCCGAGCTGTACCTGGCCAACGACTTCGGACGGGACCGCTTCTTCCACAACGTCTCCACGCCGGGGCAGATCCGCTTCGCGATGGCGGAGGGCCGCCGCGGCGCGCTCACCCCGAAGTCCATGGTGGTCGGCCACGACTCGTTCAAGGGCATGTCCATCGAGTTCGGCGACCTCGGCGGCACCGGCAAGTTCGACATGTTCGTCAGCAACATCACCACCTCCTGGGGCTTGGAGGAGAGCAACTTCGTCTGGCGCAACAACTCGTCGAGCCTGGCCGACGCCCGCAAGCGGTTGAGCGAGGGCAAGGCCGTCTTCGACAACAAGGCCGCCGAACTCAACATGGCCTGGGTCGGCTGGGGCTGGGACGCCAAGATCGCGGACTTCGACAACAGCGGCGAGATGTCGGTGGTCCAGACCGCCGGGTTCGTCAAGGGCAAGATCAATCGTTGGTCCTGGCTGCAGGAACTGGCCATGAGCAACGACCTCATGCTCCGTAACCCGGCCATGTGGCCCAAGGCCGAGCCGGGCGACGACATCGCCGGCTCCGAGCCGTTCGCGTTCTGGGTGCGGGAGAAGAACGGGCGTTACGCGAACATCAGCGCCGAGCTCGGCATGACCGACAGCACCCCCAGCCGTGGGGTGGCCGTCGCCGACACCAACGGCGACGGGGGTCAGGACTTCGCGGTGGCCCGCCAGTGGGGCGCCCCGTCCTACTACCGCAACGACAAGCCCGGCAGCGGCAACTTCCTCGGCCTGCGCCTGTGCCGCCCCGGTGAGGACGGCCGCGGCACGCCCGCGTACGGGGCCCAGGTCCGGGTGAAGACCGCGGACGGTCGTACCCGCGTCGCCCAGCTCGACGGCGGCAGCGGCCACTCGGGCAAGCGCAGCTTCGACGTCTTCTTCGGTCTCGGTGACGCCGGCGCCAAGCCGGTCTCGGCGGAGATCGCCTGGCGCGACCTGAACGGTGGCGTGCACAAGCAGACCCTCGACCTCGCCGCGGGCTGGCACACGATCATGCTCACGGACAAAGCCCAGGAGATGAACGCCAAATGACCGACGTCCGAGACAGCGCCCGCACCGACACCGACGTGAGGGGGGTGGGGGGCACCGCGGTCGCCGACGCCCCGGTCGGCCCGGCGCCGACCGTCACCTTCGACCGCAACGCGGCGGTGGCGGCCACGCCCGGAGCTCCCCCGAGGGTCGACCGGCGGGACCCCCGCTACCTGGCCCTGCGCAACTTCGCCC
The DNA here is from genome assembly GCF_008806585.1 of Micromonospora sp. AMSO12t. Taxonomy (NCBI): domain Bacteria; kingdom Bacillati; phylum Actinomycetota; class Actinomycetes; order Micromonosporales; family Micromonosporaceae; genus Micromonospora; species Micromonospora sp. AMSO12t. The sequence continues at coordinate 28,057 of NZ_WAAS01000022.1, read as the reverse complement.
TCTCCATGAGCATCTTCAACATCCTCGGCTACACGGTGCTCGGCTTCGAGCAGCCCTGGACCTGGCCGCTGCTCGCCCTGGCGGTCGGTTACGCCACCGAGATCGTGGTCGAGCTGGTCACCGCCCGCGCCAACAAGCGCCCCGCCGCCTTCACCGGCAACGGCGCCTGGGGCATGTACACGTTCCTGCTGCCCACCCACATCACCGCGCTCGCCGCGAACATGCTGCTCTACGCCAACGACAACTTCTGGCCGATCGCCTTCGCGGTGGTCGTCGCCATCGGCCAGAAGGCGATCTTCCTGGCGCCGATCAAGGGCCGCATGCGGCACTTCATGAACCCGTCGAACTTCGGCATCACGGTGACCCTGGTGGCCTTCTCCTGGGTCAACATCGCCCCGCCGTACCACTTCACCGAGGACGTCCCGGACATGATCCGGATCCTCGTGCCGCTGGTCATCCTGACGGCCGGCACGGTGCTCAACGGGGTGCTGACCAAGAAGATCCCGCTGGTCGTGGGCTGGGTGGGCGGCTTCGTCATCCAGGCGCTCGTGCGGCACTTCATCTGGGACGTCGCCCTCTGGGCGGCCCTGCTGCCGATCACCGGTGTCGCGTTCGTGCTCTTCACCAACTACATGATCACCGACCCGGGCACGACGCCCAGCTCGGGTCGGGCCCAGTTCATGTTCGGCGCGAGCGTCGCCGGCGTGTACGGCGTGCTGATCACCTTCAACGTCGTCTACACGCTCTTCTTCGCCGTGACGATCGTCTGTCTCGCCCGGGGCCTGCTCTGGTGGGGCATCTGGCTGCGTGACCGCTCCCGGCGTGCGAACACGCCGGAGGCGCGGCCCGCCGTCACCTGACGCACGGGCGGTCCGTCGCCGGCGCGGCCCCGGGTGGGCGCGCCGGCGACGGACCTCGTTCCGACCGACCCGCACGGCAGAGAGGAGAGCGAGGCGATGAGCGTGCACCACAGCCCGCAGGCCCCACCGCGAGGTGTGCCGCCGCAATCCGTACCCCGGCCGGTGGCCCGCCCCAGACGGACGGCGGTGATCAGCGCCGCGGCGGGCGTGCTGCTCGCCGTGCTCTGGTCGTTCGAGCTGGTGGACTCGGTGATCGGCGACACCGTCGCCGACACCCTGTTGGGCCACGACGCGAAGGGCACCGCCATCACCGGCACCGCGGCGGGGCTGCTGTTCGCCTTCGTGTCCGGCTTCGCCGGGACCTTCACCGCCTGCAACATCGCGATGGCGGCCTCGGTCGGCCCGATGAGCCAGGCCGGCGCGGCCGGGCGCCGCCACAGCGTACGGTCGCTGCTGCGGCCCGTCGCCTGGTTGACGGTCGGCATGCTGGCGGTGTCGGCGACCTACGGCGCGCTCGGGGTGCTCCTCGGCGAACGGCTGCCGCAGCTGTCCACGGACACCGTGGGCGGGATGCCCGTACGCCTGATCCAGTCGTCGGTGGTCTTCGGCCTGATCGGCCTCGCGCTGACCTACCTCGGGCTGGCGGCCCTCGGCCTGCTGCCCGACGTCTTCGCGCGCCGGCCGGTGGCGCGGGTGGTCGTCATGGGCGCCCTGGTCGGGGGGTTCCTGGTCGGCCGGCCGTACCCGCTGTTCAACAAGCTGTTCCACTGGGCGGTCGACACCGGCAACCCGGGGTACGGCGCGCTCGCCTTCGCCCTCCAGTCGCTGGGCAACGTGCTGATCGTCGCGGCGCTCTTCGCGGTCCTGATCCTGGCCAGCCGGGGTCGGTTCCTCGCCTGGATGGCGTCGCCGCGCCGGGCCGCGACCGTGACCGGCGCGCTGCTGGTCGCGCTGGGCGTCTTCACCGTCGTGTACTGGGACCTGCGCGTGCCCGCGATCTTCGGTGTGGGCTGGTTCCCGACGATGCCGTACAACTGACCGGCGCGACGACCGACGGCGCCCCCGGTCCGGGCTGGACCGGGGGCGCCGTCGGCCCGGTCAACGGGCGTTGCCGGGCACCGGCCCCGGGGCGCGCGCGGGGCTGCCGGTGCCGGCCGTGCGCCGGGCACGCCCGGCGGTGGCCGCCATCCAGCCGGTCGTGATCAGCAGCAGGGCCGCGATGTAGGTGGTCATCACGGCCAGGCCGTGGCCGGGGATCCGGGAGCCGGCGGCGTCCATCCCGATCAGCAGGTCGGAGACCAGGAACAGCCCACCGCCCAGGGCCACCCGCCGGGAGACGCCGGCCGCGGCGGCGGCCATCAGGCTGAGCGCGAGGCTGTAGCCGAGCACCGGCAGCCGCAGCGGGCCGAGGGAGTTCCACAGCACCAGGTTCGCCGCCACCCAGCAGGCGAGGTAGGCGGCGACCGCGACGACCGGCGGGCGCCGGTGGCGCAGGAAGGCGGTCAGGAAGGCCACCTGGGTGCCGAGGAAGCAGCCCATGCCGACGAGGAACGCCGTGTCGCCGGAGACCAGCAGCGCGATGTCGCCGCCGGTAGCGAAGACCAGCCCGACGGCCACGGGGTCGACGCGTCGGCGTACCCGCAGCAGGTGGACCAGCAGCACCGGCGCGAGCAGGGGCTTGGCCAGCCACTGCAGGAGGGTCGAGTCGGTCGCCACGCCGATCAGCTCGACGGCGGCCACCACACCGAACAGCCAGAGGATGCTCATCGGGCCACCGCCGGCTGCGCCTGCGGGGTGGGCTGCCAGCCCGGCCGGCCGAACACGTGGCCGAGGCGGTGCCGCCAGGACGAGGCGGCCCGGGCGTCGGCCCAGATCGCCCGGTACTCGTGCGTCGCCACCCGCAGCGGGTTGTACGTGCCGACGTTCTTGGTCAGGCCGTAGCGGACGGTTGCCCGCTCTGGCTCGAACGTGCCGAACAGCCGGTCCCAGACGATCAGGATGCCGCCGTAGTTGCGGTCGAGGTACTCGGCGTTGGCGCCGTGGTGGACCCGGTGGTGCGAGGGCGTGTTGAAGAACCACTCGACGGGCCGGGGCAGCCGGCCGACCCGCTCGGTGTGCAGGAAGAACTGGTACAGCAGGCTGACCGACTGCTGGAGGAAGATCATCCAGGGCGGGATGCCGAGCAGCGCCAGGCCCAGCCAGAACGGTACGGACGTCATCGGGGTCCAGCTCTGCCGCAGGGCCGTGGAGAGGTTGAAGAAGACGCTGGAGTGGTGCACCACGTGCCCGGCCCAGAGCAGCCGCACCTCGTGGTGGGAGCGGTGGAACCAGTAGTAGGCGAGGTCGTCGGCGAAGAACAGCAGCACCCACGTCCAGACGCTGGTGGGGGAGAGCTGGATCGGCGTGACGGTGTACGCGGCGGCGTAGAGGCCGATCGTCGCCAGCTTCCACGGCACGCCGATGACCTGGCTGCCGGCGCCCATGGTCAGGCTGGTGACGGTGTCGCGCAGCTCGTACCCGCGTTCGCCGTCGTCGGGGGCGAACCGGTAGGAGAGCGCCTCGACGACGATGAGGAGCAGGAACGCCGGTACGGCGTAGAGCACGGCGGGGATCATGCCCGGGCTTCCCTTCTCGGTGCTGCGGCGGGGGTGGTGAGGGGGGCGGTGAGCAGGGCCCGTGCCTCGCGGGCGGCGTCGGCGGACCGGCCGGTGACGACGGCGTCGGCGAGCCGGCGGTGGCCCGCGACGTCGAGCAGTTCCGCGGCGCGCCGCTGCGGCGGGACCTCGCCGACGGCGAGCGCGCCGGCCACGAGGCTGTTGAAGGCCAGCAGGTAGGCGGTGTTGCCGGAGCCGGCGACGATGTGTCGCCAGAGCACGATGGTGGCCTCGCCCATCCCGGTGAGGTCCGGCGCCAGGCCCGCGTACTCCTCGACGGCCCGCAGGATCGCGGCCCGCACCGCCGGGTCGCCGCGCTCGGCGCAGAGCCGGGCCGCGTCGACGCCGATGCAGGCCCGCATCTCCAGCATGTCGCGGACCAGGGTGTCCACCGGGAGGGTGTCGTGGAAGCGGGTGAGCGACAGGGCGAGATCGAGCCCGGCGTGCACCCGCCAGTCCAGCACCCGGGTGGCGTCGCCCTGGCTGACCCGCACCAGGCCGAGCTGCTGAAGGCGGCGCAGGGCCTCCCGCACGGCGTGCCGGTTGACCCCGAAGGTGGCGGCCAACTCCCGCTCGCCGGGCAGCGCCTCGTCGGGGCGGTAGACGCCGCTGACGATCGCGTCGCGGATCTGGCCGAAGACGTGGTCGGAGACCGACGAGCGGGGGACGGGAGCGAACGCCATGCCGTGGAGTGTGGGGCAGACCACATCAACCCGTCAACTGGTTGGACCAGTCGATTCGACGCTTGCTATGCAACGAGTTGCATAGCAGGATGGCGGGCATGGCGCTCGAACACGCGATCCTGGTCTCCCTGCTCGAACGGCCGGGCTCCGGCTACGAGCTGGCCCGGCGTTTCGAGCGCTCCATCGGCCGCTTCTGGACGGCCACCCACCAGCAGATCTACCGGGTGCTGAAGCGGATGGAGGCCGACGGCTGGGTCACCGCCGAGGAGATCGGCCAGGAGGGCCGCCCCGACAAGCGGTCCTTCTCGGTGGCGCCGGCCGGCCGGTCCGCGCTGGTGGACTGGCTGCGCGCGCCCGTCCAACCCGAGGCGGTCCGGCACGAACTGGCCGTCAAGATCCGCGGGGCCGCCTTCGACGACGCCGCCGGCCGCGCCGCGCTCGTCGCCGAGGTCGAGCGCTACCGCGCCACCCACGAGGAGACGCTCGCCCGCTACCTGGCCGGCGAGCGGCGCGACTTCCCCGACGCCGCCGCGCCCGACGCCGCAGCGGCGCTCCAGCACGTCGTACTGCGCGGCGGCATCGAGTACGAGCGGATGGTGCTCGCCTGGCTCGACGACGTGCTGGCCACCCTGCGCACCCTGGACGACTGACCCACCCCACCGAAGGGAGTCCCGTCATGGCGGACTCGCTCCTGCTCGACCCGCACAGCTACGACCCCACCCACCTCGACGACACCTCCCGCCGGCTGCTGCGGGCCACCGTCGACTGGTTCGAGGGCCGGGGGAAGGAGGCGCTGCTCGACTCCTACGACCGGCACGAGTGGTACGCCGACTTCCTGGACTTCGCCGCGAAGGAGGGGCTGTTCGCCGCCTTCTGCACGCCGGCCGCTGACGGGGGAGGGGACCCGGCGAGGCGCTGGGACACCGCGCGCAACGCCGCGCTCAGCGAGATCCTCGGCTTCTACGGCCTCGGCTACTGGTACACCTGGCAGGTCACGGTGCTCGGCCTCGGCCCGGTCTGGCAGAGCGACAACGCCGCCGCGCGGGCCCGCGCCGCCGGGCTGCTCGCCGACGGCCACGTGATGGCGTTTGGCCTCTCCGAGCGCGCCCACGGCGCGGACATCTACTCCACCGACATGATGCTCACCCCCGACGGCGACGGCGGGTTCCGCGCCACCGGCGCCAAGTACTACATCGGCAACGGCAACGTCGCCGGACTGGTCTCCGTCTTCGGCCGCCGCGCCGACGTCGAGGGACCGGACGGCTACGTCTTCTTCGCCGCCGACAGCCGCCATCCCGACTACCACCTGGTCCGCAACGTGGTGAACGCACAGATGTACGTCAGCGAGTTCCGCCTCGAGGACTACCCGGTGCGCCCCGAGGACGTGCTGCACACCGGGCGGGCCGCGTTCGACGCCGCGCTCAACACCGTCAACGTGGGCAAGTTCAACCTCTGCACCGCCTCGATCGGCATCTGCGAGCACGCCATGTACGAGGCCGTGACCCACGCCCACAACCGGGTCCTCTACGGCCGGCGGGTCACCGACTTCCCGCACGTGCGGCGCGAGCTGACCGACGCGTACGCGCGCCTGGTCGCGATGAAGCTGTTCAGCGACCGCGCCGTCGACTACTTCCGCTCGGCGGGCCCGGACGACCGCCGCTACCTGCTGTTCAACCCGATGACCAAGATGAAGGTCACCACCGAGGGCGAGCGGGTCGTCGACCTGCTCTGGGACGTCATCGCCGCCAAGGGCTTCGAGGCGGACACCTACTTCGACAAGGCCGCCAAGGACATCCGCGGGCTGCCCAAGCTCGAAGGAACGGTGCACGTCAACCTCACACTGATCATGAAGTTCATGGCCAACTACCTGTTCCACCCGGCCGAACACCCGCCGGTGCCGACCCGGCACGACGCCGCCGACGACGAGTTCCTCTTCCGGCAGGGCCCGGCCCGGGGCCTCGGCACGATCCGGTTCCACGACTGGCGCGCCGCCTACGACGCCCACGCCGAGGTGCCCAACGTCGCCCGCTTCCGCGAGCAGGCCGACGGCTTCTGCGCGCTGCTGGCCGCCCACGCCCCGAGCGAGGAGCAGCAGCGCGACCTCGACTTCCTGCTCGCCCTCGGCCAGCTCTTCGCGCTGATCGTCTACGGCCACCTGATCCTGGAGCAGGCCGAGCTGACCGGCCTGGACCGCGACGTGCTCGACGAGATATTCGACGTCCTGGTCCGCGACTTCTCCGCGTACGCCATCGACCTGCACGGCCGGGCGGCGACCACTGGGGAGCAGGCCGCCTGGGCGCTGGCGCACGTCCGCCGGCCCGTGGCGGACCCGGGGCGCACGGCGCGGATGTGGGCGCGGGTGGCGGCGCTCAGCGGCGCGTACGAGATGCGCCCCTGACGCTGCGGGCCGTGGCGGCCGACGGCCGGCTGCCCGGCGCGGGACGGTCGGCCGCCGCCGGTCACCACCCGGCACCGGGTCGGCCGGCCGTCACCACCCGGTGCCGGGTCAGCCGGCCGTGACCACCTGGTTCGCCGGCTGCGGCGCCGGCGCCTCGGCCGGGGCCCGCCCGCCGTCGCCGGGGGCGGTCGCCGCCGCGTCGTCGCTGCCCTCCGGGGCCGCGTCGTCGGCGGGGCGCACCGCCACCGGCACCGGCCGGTCCGGCCTCGGCCGGGCCGCGACCTGCGGGTACTCGGCGGTCTCCGCGCCGCCCGTGGCGGCCGCCATGACCGCCGCCGCGGCCAGGTCGGCGACCCGCTTCGCCTCCCGCTTGACCCGGGCGCGGACCTCCTTGGCGTGCTGCTCGGCGGAGTCCGCAGCCCGGCGCGCCTCGTCGAGGCGGCGCAGCTCGTCGGTCAGCTCCTGCCGGGTCTCGGCGAGGCGCTGCTGCACCTCGACGAACTCGTGCTCGACGCCCGCGCTCTCCTGCCGCGCCTGGGCCAGCTGCTGCTGGGCGGCGTCCAGCTCGGACTGCATCCGCGCCAGCGCCTCCCGCCGGTCCCGGATGCCCTGCTGCGTCGCGGCGAGCTGCTGCTGGTGGGTCGCGGCCTGCTCGTCCACGTGCTGGCGGACCTTGGCCGCGTACTGCTGGGCCTCCGCGATCAGCGTCGCGATCTCCTGCTCGGCCGCCGTACGCTGGGCGCCGAGCTCCCGCTCGGCGGACGCGAGCTGCTCGGCGATCTCCTGCTCGGCGGCGGCCCGCCGGTCGTTGATCTCCCGCTCCACGCCGGCCTGCCACTGGCCCAGCTCCTGCTGGGTCTTCGCGCGCGCCGCCTGCACCTCCTGCTGGATCTGGGCGCGGGCCGAGGCCAGGAACGCCTCGGACTCGACGCGGGCCTGCTCGACCTGCTGGGCGGTCTGCTCGTCGATCCGCTTCGCCTCCTGCACCGCGTGGTCGTGGGCCGCCTCGCCCGCCGTCCGCAGCCGTTCCGCCGCCTCCCGGATCCTGGCCAGCTCGGCCTGGGCGTTGGCGCGGCGTTCCTCGTGTTCCCGGTCGTGCTCGTCGCGCCGCGCGGCCGCCTCCTCCGTCAGCTCACGCAGCGTCGTGGTGGCCTGCTCGCGGGCCTCGGCGAGCACCCGCTCCGCCTCGGCCTCGAGTTCGGCGGCCCGCTGCCCGGCGGCGTCGGTGATGGCCCCGGCCTGCTTCTCGGCCAGGGCCAGGATCTGGTCGACCATCGGACCGAGGTCGCGGAAGGACGCCCGGTCCGGCTGCGCCGGCCGGTCCCGCAGCTCGGTCGCCTCCGCGCGCAGCCGGTGCACCTCGATGGTCAGCTCCCGCAGCTGGGTCGAGGCCCGTTCCCGCTCCGCGGCCCGCGCCGACCGTTCGCCGTCGACCTGCTCGACGTAGCGGTCCACCTGCCGCTTGTCGTAGCCGCGCAGCGCGAGGTCGAAGCTCGGCCGCGAGGCCGCGTCCTCGCGTGCCGCGAACGGGTCGTCGCCGTGGGACATGCATCCTCCTCCGTACGATCGCGAGCGCCGCGCCGGCGGGAGAGCCGCCCCACGGGCCGTGCTGAGGCGCCACGCTACCGTCGCGGCCGCACGCCCCCGCGAAAAGGGTGACCACATGCGACGGCCCCGCGGGACCGGATGGTCCGCGGGGCCGCCGCCGCCCTGGTGGGGGGCTGTCGCTTCCTGGCTCTCGCCCTGCCCACCGTCGCCGATGCCGTACGTGCAGGTCTGTTGCAGCCCGCCCGGCCACCGCCCCGGGGGTGACGGTCGGCCCGACCGCCACCCCCGGGTCCGGCTCAGGGGTTGATCCGACCGGCGCCGGCCCCGGCGGTCACGGCCGCCTTGACCCCGCTCGCGTCGTCGAGCCGGTACGGGTAGGGAATGGGGGCGACGTCCCCGGCGCTCTCCGGCGCGCCCGAGTTGGTGAAGATGTTGTTGCGCTGGACCAGGTCACCCGGGTCCGACTCGGCGTAGCCGACGGCGGTCGGGCGGGTCACGTTCTCGAAGTGGTTGCCCTCGACCAGCACCCCGGCGCCCATCGTGGACGCCACGCCGTAGTCCGCGCCGTAGTAGTAGTTGTTGAACACGTGCACCGGGTCACCGAACCGGACGCGCGGGTGGCGCTCCTTGCTCCCGTCAAACCAGTTGTGGTGGTAGGTGACCCGCAGGTGGCCGATGTCGGCCGTGTGCCCGTCGTCGTGGCCGAGCAGCATGCTCTTGGTGTGGTTCGTGACCCGGTTCCACGAGACGGTGACGAAGTCGGAGGCCCGTTTGACGTCCACCGCGCCGTCGTAGCCGCCGTCGAACGTGTTGTGGTCGATCCAGACGTTGCGCGAGCCCTGCACGTTGATCGCGTCGTCGTCCCAGCCCCGGAAGGTCAGGTTGCGGACGATGACGTTGCTCGCGCCGCTGATGTTCAGCCCGTTGTCCAGCGTCGCGGTGCCCACGCCGAGCACGGTCTTGTTGCTGCGCACGTCGTTCATCTTGTCGGGCATGGTCAGCGACCCGGTGACCCGGATGACCAGCGGTGACGAGGACTCCAGGGCGTCGGCGAGCGCCTGGCCGTCGGAGACGGTGACGGTCTGGCCGCCGGCCCCGCCGGTGGTGCCGCCGTTCTGGGTCGCCCAGCCGACCAGGTCCCCGGCCGGCGGCAAGGTCGGCGTCGGGGTCGGCGTCGGGGTCGGCGCCGGGGTGCTCGGCGGCGGGGTGGTCGGGTTGCCGGGCAGGCCGACCCGGCCGACCCCGGCCTGCGCCGTGACCACGGCCTTCATGTCGCAGGCCGTGCCCACGGTGTACGCGTACGGCGGGTTGGTCACGCTGCCGCCGGTCTGCCCGGCGCCGGAGTTGACCAGGCAGTTGTTCCTGGCGACCAGTCGGCCGTCGCCGGAGGAGCCCTCCGCCAGGTGGTACGGGTCGTCGACGTTCTCGAAGTGGTTGCCCTCGACGACGACCCCGGCGTTCTCGGTGGACGCGACGCCGTAGTTGCCGGTGTTCAGGTAGTAGTTGTTGTAGACGTGCACCTGGTCGCCGAAGCGCACGCGCGGGTTGCGCTGGTTGGTGTTGTCGAAGAAGTTGTGGTGGTAGGTGACCTTCAGCCGGCCGGTGTCCTGGGCGGCGTTGCCGTCGTCGTGGCCGAGCAGCATGTTCTTGTCGGTGCCGTCGGCGTGGTTGTAGGAGACCGTCACGTACGACGAGCCGCGCTTGATGTCGACGCCGCCGTCCGCCCCGGTGGTCCAGGTGTTGTGGTCGATCCAGACGTGGTGGGAGAACATCTGCACGTTGATCGCGTCGTCCGCCCAGTTCCGGAAGTTGAGGTTCCGGACGATCACGTTGTGCACGGCGTTGGCGGGCGGCGCGGTGACCGCGTTGTCGATCGGCAGGCCGATGTTCAGGCCGCCGCCGGTGAACCCGGAGTTGGCGCCGACGCCGACGATCGTCTTGTCCGAGGTGACCTCGTGCATCGGGCCGGGCAGCGCGATCATCCCGCTGACCTGGATGATCTTCGGCCCGCTCGATGCCGCCTCGGTGACGAACTGGCTGGCGGTCGAGACCGTGACGGTGGGGCCGCCCGCGCCGCCGGTGGTGCCGTTCTGGCCCCACGCGTCGACCGAGGCCCAGCCGTCGGCCACGTTGGTGCCGGGGTTGCCCGGGTCGCCGGTCGGCGACGGCGTCGGGTTGGTCGGCGTCGGCGTGGGGCCGGCGCCACCCGAGTCGACCCGCACGTCGTCGAAGTCGGCGCTGGCGTAGAACGTCGCGACGCCGATCCGGCCGCTGGCGTACGAGGTGTCGGTCGCCTCGGCGAGCAGGGCGCCGTTCACGTACCCCTTGAGCGAGCCGCCGGCGACGTCCAGCCGCACGGTGTAGGTCGTCCCGGTGCCGACCGGCAGGGCGGCGGTGTCCAGCGTGGTGGCGGAGCCGCCGGTCAGCCGCTTGAGCTCGACGGTGTTGTTGCTGCGCAGCGCGAGGTAGTAGTAGCTGGTGCTGCTCTGCACCCGGGCGAGCAGCGCGACGAACCGGTTCGATCCGTTGAACGCCGTCGGCCGGACGGTCGTCTGGACGGAGTAGTCCGTCCAGCTCGACGTGCCGGCCAGCGAGCGGGCGTCGCTGCTGGTGCCGCCCTGTCGCAGCGCCCGCGCGCTGTCGCCGGTCACCGACCAGCTTCCGCCGGAGGCCGTCCAGCCGGACGAGTTGCCGTCGGAGAAGTCGTCGGAGAAGAGCGTGTCGGCGTGGGCCGTGGCGGCCATGCCGACGGTGAGGGCGACCGCGAGGAACGCGGCCCCGATCGCGGTGAGGAACCCTCGGCGGTGCCTCCGCCGACGAGTGTCGGAGTGGTGCACGGGACCTCCCTGGTGGTGATCAAATGATCGATGAACATCGATCCCTGAGGGTGTGGTGCGCCGTGGACCGCCGGGCCGATGCCCGGCGCCGAACCGCGCCCGGCGGTCCGCGGAGGGGCGGTCAGTAGGGGAGCTTGCCGGTGCCGGCGCCGGCCGTGACGACGGACTTCACGGTGGCCGGCTCGGTCAGGGTGTACGGGTAGAACGTGCGCGGCTCCTGGACGGTGCCGCCCGCGTCGCCGGGCTCGCTGGTGCCGGCGAGCACGTTGTCGCGGGCGATCATGCGGCCCCGGTCCCCGGAGTAGCTGATCGACCAGGGCACCTCGACGTCCTCGAAGTAGTTGCCCTCGACCACGCAGCCGGAGTCGAGTTGGCAGGCCACCCCGACGTCGGTGTTGTAGACGAAGTAGTTGTTGAACACGTGCACGGGATCGCCGTAGCGGACCCGGGGGTTGCGCTGCGGCGTGCGGTCGAACCAGTTGTGGTGGTACGTGACCTTGAGGTTGCCGACGTCCTGGGCGGCGTTGCGGTCGTCGTGGCCGAGCAGCATGTTCTTCGTGTGGTGGTGGGTGTGGTTCCAGGACACGGTGACGTAGCTGGACCCGCGCTTGACGTCGATCAGGCCGTCGTAGCCGTACGCCAGGTCGTTGTGGTCGATCCACACGTGGTGCGAGAACATCTGCACGTTGATCGCGTCGTCGACGGTGTTGCGGAAGTTCAGGTTCCGCACGATCACGTTGTGCACGGCGTTCGCCGGCGGGCTGGTCGCGTCGCTGACCGGCAGGCCGATGTTCAGCCCGCCGCCGGTGATGCCGGAGTTCGCGCCGACGCCGACGATCGTCTTGTCCGAGGTGACGTCGTGCATCGGGCCGGGCAGCGCGATCATCCCGTCCACCCGCACGGTCAGCGGGCCGGCCGTGCCGATCGCGGCGAGGAGCTCGGCGGCCGTGTCCACCGTGACGGTCGGGCCGCCGGCCCCGCCGGTGGTGCCGTTCTGGCCGAGCGCGTGCACCGAGGCGAAACCGATCGGCGGGGCGCCCGGATCGATCGGGGGCCCGGTCGGCGGCAGGGTGGGCCCGCCGGTCGGCGTGGCCGTGGGCGGGGCGCCGGTGGCCGTGTCCACCTGGACGTCGTCGAAGGTGGCGCTCGCGTACGAGGTGGCCAGGCCGGTCCGTCCCGCGGCGAACGCGCCGTCGGTGGCCTGCACCCGCAGCGTGCCGTCGACGTAGCCGCGCAGCGAGCTGCCGACCGCCTCCAGCCGCAGCGTCGCCCAGCTGCCGACGGCGATCCCGGCGGGGGCGGAGCCCAGCGACACCGGGTCGCCGCCGGCGCGGCGGATCAGCTGCACGCCACCGCTCGCGGTCACCACCAGGGCGTAGTAGCTGCTGCTGCTCTGCGCCCGGGCGATCACCCCGGCGTGCCGGTTCGCCCCGCCGAAGCCCGTCGGCCGGACCCGGGCCTGCACCCCGTAGTCGGTCCAGGTACCCGCGCCGGCCAGGGCCCGGGCGTCGCTGCTGGTGCCGGACTGCCGGTAGGCGTACGAGCCGTCGGTCACCACCGACCAGCTGCCGCCGGAGCGGGACCACCCGTCGGCCGCGCCGTCGGAGAACGTGTCGCTGAACAGGGTGTCGGCGTGCGCCGACGAGGTGGTCGCGAGCACCGTGCCGACGGCCAGGGCGCCGGCGGTGAGCGCCGCGCCGAGCAGCCTCGGTGTGCGCGTCCGGGAGCGGGGTGTCCGGTTCATGGTGCACCTCCTGGTGGTGGGGGGGTGTGCATCGGTGGGCCGCCGCGCTGAGCGCCGGACGCGGCGGCCCACCGGCCGTCCGGCCGCCGCGCACCACGGCGCGGCGGCCGGCGTCCTAGAGGAGCAGCCGGTCCGCGCCGGCCAGCGCTCCGACGACCGCCGGCACCGCGGGCGCCGGCAGCACCGGACCGCGGCGCAGGGTCGGCGTCCAGCCGGCGTCCGGGGCCAGGTCCGGCTCGTGCGCCGCGTTGTACGCGCCCACCAGGTCGACCGGGCGGGCCCGGTCCCCGGCGGCGCGGACCCAGTTGCCCCGGGTGGTGACGGCGGTGCCGCCCCAGTCGTAGAGCAGGGTGTCGGCCGTGACGCCGGCGCCGAGAGTGAAGAAGTTGTTCTCGGCGACCACGGCGGACTGCACCCCGACGCCGATCGCGTACTCGAAGCCGTCGCCGGCCAGCCGGTAGTGGTTGTTCCACACGTCGACCTGGCCGAAGCGCACCCGGGGCAGCCGCTGGAGCACCCCGTCGAAGAGGTTGTGGTGCAGGCTCACCTTCAGCCGCCCGACGTCCGGGCCGACGGTGTTGGACGAGCCGATCAGCATGACCTTGTCCCGCCCGACGAACCGGTTGTACGAGACGGTCACCAGGCTCGCGGTGTGCGTGACGTCCACCGACCCGTCGTGCACCTGGTACGGCCGGCCGAGGTGCACCGGCTGGCCGCTGTCCGGGTTGTCGCCGTCGGTGAAGGTGTTGTGGTCGATCCAGACGTGCTCGCTGCGGCGCACCGAGATCTGGTCGTACTGGGAGTTCCAGTTGCCGGCGTCGCCGTCGGTGGGGGACCAGGCGGGGAAGCAGTCCCGGGCGTCGTCGAAGGTCAGGTTCCGCACGATGGTGTTGTGCGCGCCGTCGAGCATCAGCGTCAGGCCGGTCAGCCGGGCGCCGCGCAGGCCGACGATCGTGGTGTTCGGGCCGACGTTGATCTGGGTCTGCCGGGTCTGGTTCGTCACGGAGCGCACCCGCGCGGCCTCCAGCGGCCCGCTCGGCGCGACCCGTCCCCAGACCGTCGGGTCGTACGCCGCGAGGTACGCGGCCAGCGAGTACTCCGGGTCGGCGAGGTCGGCGCAGTCGAGGACGCTCCCGTCGGGTCCCTCGAACCCGTCGACCTCGCCCCTGACGTAGATGATCTTCGGGGTGGCGTTGCCCCGGTTGGTGGTGTTGTCGCCGCCGAGGGCCGCGACCAGCTCGGCCCGGCTGGAGACCACGTGCACCTGCTCCGGGGTCGCCGCCGCGCCGCCGGTGGTGCCGGTTCCCTCAGCCGCCCAGCCGTCCCCGGCCGGCAGCGCCTGCCGGCCGAGGTGCCGGGCGGCCCAGGAGAGCCCACCGGTCGTGGCGGCCGCGCCGCCCGGAGCCGGAGCGGCGGCGCCGTCCGGGGCCGGGGCCGCCGCCGCGCTCCCGGATGTCGCCGCGAGCGCGACGGCGATCGTCGCCGCGCCCAGTGTCTGCTTCCACATCTATCGGACCACCTGTTCGTCGCCTGTTTGATATGTGGCAACGGTAGGTTTCGCGATTTATGCGAGTCAATGACAAACGTGTGCAGAAGTGTTGCAACTGATCAAATCCGCCAGTATCGCCCCGGCCGCCCTCGGTCGGGTTGACGCCCCTATATCCGATATGGACCCGCGTCAGGCGGGCGGTTCAGTTGCAGTGCGTTGCGGTCCCTCCTGCCTGGTCAGGTCCGTGCGGTGCGGCGCTACCGCCCACGGCACCGCCAGCTCCGACAGCAGCGCCCCCTCCTCGGCCGCCCGGCGCAGCAGCCGGTTGATCCCGCGCACCGTCAGCACCCGCTGCGGGCCGTCGCCCGTGGCGGTGACGAGGTCGCCGCCCAGCGGCGCCGGCTCGGGCGCGGTCGTGACGGCCTCCAGCACCGCGGTGAACGGGGCGGTCCGCGCCAGGGGCGCGATCAGCGGCACCGCCGGGTCGGCGCGGTGGGCGAGGAGGTTCTCCAGCAGCCCGCGCCGGCCCGGCACCTCGCGTGCGCCGGCGTCGCCGGGCAGCAGCAACCGGTCGGTCGGGTACTCCAGCACGGCCCGGCCGGCGGTGCCCGTCACGATCACCTCCCCGGCGACGAAGTCCTCCCCGGCCAGGGTCACCGCCGCGACGATCGGCGGTCCCGAACGGGACGACACCCGCAGGGTCGCCGTGTCGTCCACCTCGATCGGCCGGACCCGGTAGCGCTCCACCTCGATCCGCGCGGGGACCACCGGCCCGTCCCCGGCGGCGGCCTCGGCGACCGCCAGGCACTGCATGACCGCGTGCGCCAGCGGGTTGGCCAGGGCACCGTCCAGCACCGGCCGGCCGTGCAGCGTCCGCCGACCGGCCCACGGCGCCCGCGCGTAGTAGGCGTCGGAACGCTGCCAGGACGCCACCGTCGCGATGCCGGTGACGGTACCGAGCCGTCCGGCCCGGACCGCGTCGGTCAGTGCCGTCAGCGCCGCCGAGCCGAGCGCCTGGAAGCCCACCTGGCACGCCCGGCCCGTCGCGGCGAGGGCGTCGGCCAGCTCCCGGTGCTCGGCGGTGGACAGCACCGGCGGCTTCTCCAACAGCAGGTCGGCGCCCGCGGCGAGCACGTCCAGGGCGATCGGCAGATGGGTGTGCGGTGGGGTGCAGACCACCACCACGTCCGGCCGGGCCGCCCGCAGCATCTCCCGGTGGTCGGCGTGGACCAGGGTGCCGTCGGGCACCGGTGCCGCCGGCTCGTCCTCGATCGGACGTACGTCGACCAGGGCGACCAGCCGCAGCCGCCCGGCGGCGTGCAGTGGGGCGACGACCCGTCGGTGCCAGCGCCCGTGCCCGTTGGCCCCGACGATCGCGACCCTCGGCACGGCGCTGGCCCGTCCCGGTGGCGCCCCCTCGGCGGCGGCCGTCACCGGGCGCCCGCCAGCGTCGCGGCCACCCCGTGCCGTTGCAGGGCGGTCAGCCACCCGGTCACCTCGGCGCGTACGTCGTCGTCCTCGGCCACCTCGGCGGGGAAGACCTCGCGCAGCGCGAACACCGCGTCGACGGCACCCGCCGGGGTCTTCGCTCCGGCGGCGAGCGCGGCGCGGATCTCCTCGGCGAGCGGGTCGGCCAGCGGCAGGGGACTGCCGTCGTCGGCGTGGCCCTGCGCGAAGCGCAGCCAGGCGGCCACCACCAGCGTGGCCCAGTGCGCCGACCGGCCCGCGGCCCGCAGGTCGGCGATGGTGTGCAGGATCCGCTGCGGCAGCTTCTGCGAGCCGTCCAGGGCCACCTGGAGGGTGCGGTGGTGGATCGCCGGGTTGGCGAACCGGGTCAGCACCTCCTCGCCGTACGCGACGACCGAGACGCCCTCGGGCGGGTCGAAGCTGGCCGCCACGTCCTCGGCGACCAGGTGCCGCAGCACCGTGGTCAGGTGCGGCAGGGCCAGCGCGTCGGCGATGGTCTCCCGGCCGGCCAGCGCACCCAGGTAGGCGGCGGCCGAGTGCACGCCGTTGAGGGCGCGCAGCTTCAGCCGCTCCCAGGATCCCGCGTCGGCGGTGAGCACCGCGCCGGCCCGCTCCCAGGCCGGCCGGCCGCCCGGGAAGTCGTCCTCGATCACCCACTGCCGGTACGGCTCGGCGACCACCGCCGCCAGGTCGGATACCCCCAGGGCCCGCTCCGCGTCGGCGAGGGTCTGCGCCGTGCTGGCCGGCACGATCCGGTCGACCATGGTGCCGGGGAAGCTGACCTGCTCCCGCACCCAGCCGGCCAGCGGCTCCGGCACCCCCGCGTACGCCACCGACTGCTCGACCAGGCCGCGCAGCCGGCGGCCGTTCGCGGGCAGGTTGTCGCAGCTGACCAGGGCCAACGGCGGGCCCTGCGCGGCGGCGCGGGCGAGCAGCCCGCGCAGCAGCAGGCCCGGGACGGTGACCGGCGCCCGGTCGGTGCGCAGGTCGGCGGCGACCTCCGGGTCGGGCCGCAGCCGGCCGGTCACCGGGTCGAGCTGGTACGCCTTCTCCGTCACCGTGAGGGTGACCACCCGGATCGCCGGGTCGGCCAGCAGCGCCACCACGGCGGCGGGGTCACCGGCGGCGTGCCGGGTCCCGGCCAGCGCGCCGACGACCCGGGTGTGGCACCCCTCGGCGCTGGTGGTGGTGACGCTGAACAGGTTGTCCTGCGCGGCCAGCGTCGTCGCCACGTCGGGGTTGCGTGGCGCCACGCCGACGATGCCCCAGTCGCCCCCGGCGTGCGCCATCGCCTCCTCGGTGTAGACCGCCTGGTGGGCGCGGTGGAACGCGCCCAGCCCGAGGTGCACGATCCCCGCCGGCGCGCTGCCCGGGCGGATCAGCGGGCGGCTCTCCGTCGGCAGCCGGCGTAGCGTCCCGAGACCGAGCCGGGCGGCGCCGGTCATCGCCACACCGGTCCGTCGGGGAAACGGAACTCGGCGATCGACTCCGGCTTCATCGTGGAGCTGTAGCCGGGCGCCTGCGGCAGCAGGTAGCGCCCCTCGCGGGTGCGCACCGGGTCGACGAAGTGCTCGTGCAGGTGGTCGACGTACTCGACCATCCGGCCGTCGAGGCTGGTGCCGACCCGCAGGTAGTCGAAGACCGCCAGGTGCTGGACGTACTCGCACAGACCCACGCCGCCGGAGTGCGGGCAGATCGGCACCCCGAACTTCGCCGCCATCAGGATCTCGGCGAGGACCTCGTTGACGCCGCCGACCCGGCAGGCGTCGATCTGCATCACGCCGATCGCCTCGGCTTGGAGCAGCTGCTTGAAGATGACCCGGTTGGCGGCCACCTCACCGGTGGCGACCCGGCACCGGCCGTCGGTCAGGCCGGTCACCGCCCGCGCGATCCGGGCGTGCCCGAGGATGTCGTCGGCGTGCGTCGGCTCCTCGATCCAGTACGGGTCCACCTCCGCCAGGGCCGCCATGTTGGTGATCGCCTCGTCGACGTCCCAGACCTGGTTGGCGTCCATCATCAGCAGCGCGTCCGGGCCGATCTCCTCCCGGATGATCCGCGCCCGCCGCAGGTCGTCGGCCGGCAACCCGCCGACCTTCATCTTCATCGCCCGCCACCCCTCGGCGTACGCCTGCCGGGTCAGCGCCCGGACCTTGTCGTCGGGGTAGCCCAGCCAGCCCACCGAGGTGGTGTACGACGGGAACCCGTCGCGCTCCAGCCCGGCCCGGCGCTCGTCCAGTCCGACCAGTCCCTTGTCGAGGATGGCCGCCGCCTCGTCCGGGGTGAGGGCGTCGGTGATGTGGTGGAAGTCGATGCTGGCCACCAGCTCCTCGGTGGGCAGCTCGGCGAGCAGCTGCCACAACGGCTTGCCGGCCAGCTTGGCCCGCAGGTCCCAGACCGCGTTGACCAGGGCGCCGGTGGCCATGTGGATGACCCCCTTCTCCGGGCCCAGCCAGCGCAGCTGCACGTCGGCGCTCAGCGAGCGCCAGAACGCCACCGGGTCGGCGAAGATCTCCTCCACGGTCCGGCCCCGCACGTGGTGGGCGAGGGCCTCGATCGCGGCGCAGGTCAGCTCGTTGCCGCGACCGTTGGTGAAGGTGAACCCGGCCCCGGTGACGCCGGCGTCGGTGCGCAGCTCGACGTAGCTGGCCGAGTAGTCACCCCGGTTGATCGCGTCCGAGCCGTCGCCCGCGGCGGCGGTCGGGAACCGCACGTCGTGCACGTCGACGGCGGTGACGGTGACACTCACAGGACATTCTCTCCGATCTTGAAGACCTTCTTCGGCAGCCGGTACGCCAGGTCGACGATGGTCTCGGCCGCCTCGTCCTCGTCGAGGCGGTGCTCGGTGACCAGCCGGGCCAGGTAGGCGGCGTCGACCCGGCGGGCCACGTCGTGGCGTACCGGGATGGAGCAGAACGCGCGGGTGTCGTCGACGAACCCGGCGGTGTTGTAGAAGCCCGCGGACTCGGTGACCGACTCGCGGAACCGGCGCAGCACCTCGGGCGAGTCCAGGAACCACCACGGCGCGCCGAGGTACAGGGCGGCGTACCCGCCCGCCAGGGGGGCGAGTTCCCGGCTGAAGGTGTACTCGTCGAGGGTGTAGAGCACCACCCGCAGCCGCGGGTCGTTGCCGTACGCGTCCAGCAGCGGGGTCAGCGCGTGCAGGTACTCGGTGGCCTGCGGCAGGTCGCCGCCGACGTCGCGGCCGTGCCGCGCGTACAGCCAGCGGTTGTGGTTGCGCACCGAGCCGGGGTGCAGCTGCATGACGAGGCCGTCGTCCAGCGACATCCGGGCGAACTCCAGCAGCATGTGCGCCCGGAACGTCTCCGCGTCGGCCGCGTCGGCGACCCCGCGCAGGCCCTTGTCGTAGAGGCGCGCGGCCTCGTCCGCGCCCAGCGCCAGGGTGCGCGCGGTGGGGTGGCCGTGGTCGGTGCAGGTGGCGCCGGCCGCGATGAAGGCCGTCCGCCGCCGGCGCAGCGCCGCCAGGTAGCCGGCGTACGTGCCGGTGTCCTCGCCGGTGATCTCGCCGAGCTGCGCGACGTTGTCCGCCCAGCCGTCGAACTCCATGTCGGCCACGTTGTCCGGCCGGAACGTGGTGATCACCCGGCCGCCCGGCCCGCCCCAGCCGTCGGCGGCGAGCTTGGCGTGCTGCCCGAGGTCGTCCAGCGGCGACTCGGTGGTGGCGAGCACCTCGATGCCGAACCGCTCGAACAGCGCCCGGGGCCGGAACTCCGGCTCGGCGAGCCGGGCCGCGAGCTCGTCGTAGACGGCGTCGGCGGTGGCCGGGGAGAGCGGGGTGCGCACCCCGAACACGTCGCGGAAGGTCTGCTCCAGCCAGAGCCGGGAGGGGGTGCCCCGGAACAGGTGCCAGTGCGCGGCGAAGCGTCGCCAGATGGTGCGCCCGTCGGGCTCCGTGGGGCTGCCGTCGACGGTGGGCACGCCCAGGTCGGCCGGGGGGACGCCCTGGCTGAGCAGCATCCGGGTGAGGTAGTGGTCGGGCACGATGAGCAGCCGCGCCGGGTCCGGGAAGGGGCGGTCCTCGGCCAGGATCGCCGGGTCGACGTGCCCGTGCGGGGAGATGATCGGCTGGGGCGCGGCCAGCGCGTACAGCCGACGGGCCACCGCGCGTTGCGCGGGGTCGGCGGGGAAGAGCAGGTCGGTCGTGGGCACGGGTGGGGCTCCTCGGAGGGTGTTCGTGGCTCAGGAGAGGTCGAGCAGGTCGGCGACCCGGACCGGGGCGCCGGTGGTGAAGGAGCGGTTCGCGGCCAGCCCGGTGAGCAGGGCGAGGGCGCCGTCGCGGGCAGTCGCCGCCCGCCCCATCGGGTCCGGCTCGCCGGCGATCAGGACCCGGGCCATCCGGGCGTCGGCGCCGCCGTGCCCGGAGCGGGTGTGCCCGGTGACGGGTACGACCTGCGGCGGCGCCCAGAACGGCCGCAGGGTCAGCGTGGCGGAGCCGGCCTCGGCGGCGGCCTCGTCGCCGTGCAGCGCCGCGCCCTTGAGCGCACCGGCGGACGCCGGGCTGACGTGGTCGCTCTCCACGACCTCCAGCTCCAGGCGGCCCCGGCTGCCGTTGACCATCACCCGGTAGCCCTCGTAGGGGGCGTACGCGGTGAGGTGGTAGGTCATCGTCGCGCCGGTGGAGTAGCGGGCGAGCACCGCCATGTCGTCCTCGATGTCCACGCCCGGGGCGAAGACGTTGCGGTCGCGCTGGTAGCCGTCCTCGGCCTCGGCGTCGAGGTAGAGCTCGCGCAGTTTCGGGTGCGCGTCGAGCCGCAGCGCGAACGGGTCGTCGTCGGCGGCGGGGGAGCCGTGCGCCCGCTCGTAGTCGCGGGCGTAGCCGTGCCGGTGGCCGGCCTCGCCGTAGAAGAACAGCCGGCCGGTGGCGTACACCTCGACGGGGGTGGCGTCCAGCCACCAGTTGACCAGGTCGAAGTGGTGGCCGGCCTTGTGCACCATCAGCCCGCCGGAGTGCGCCTTGTCGCGGTGCCAGCGGCGGAAGTAGTCGGCGCCGTGCCGCACGTCGAGCAGCCACTCGAAGTGCACCGAGCCCACCTCGCCGATCGCGCCGTCGGCGAGCATCTCGCGCAGCTTCTCGTGCAGGGGGTTGTAGCGGTAGTTGAACGCCACCCGCACCTGCCGCCCGGTGTCGGCGACCGCGTCGAGGATCTGCCGGCAGCCGGCCGCGTCCACGGTCATCGGCTTCTCGGTGATGACGTCGCAGCCGGCCCGCAACGCCGTGTCGACGTGCGCGGCGTGGGTGTCGTCCACGCTCGTCACCACCAGCACGTCGACGCGCTCCTTGGCGAGCATGACGGCCAGGTCCTCGGCCCGGTACGTCGGCACCGGCGGGTGGCCCAGCTCGCCGAGCCACCGGTTGTGGGCGTCCATGCGGGCCTGGTTGACGTCGGCGAACGCGACGAGTTCGGCGGTGTCGGCGTGGTCGCGCACCAGCGCCCGGACGAACATCTCGGCCCGGGACCCGGTGCCCACCAGGGCGTGTCGGACCCGTTGACCGGTGCTGGACGACATGTCGACCGCCTCCCGTGTTGCTGCAAAGGTTTGCAGCGAAATAACCACGCGCCGCGCGGCGGCGTCAACGATCGATGCCAAACCGGCGGCATAGATCCGTTTTGATAGGCATTTGAGCACATGGTGGGAGCGTGGCCGAAACGCATCTGTAACCATCGGCCGTTGACACCGGCACAACCGTTTGCATTAATTGGCGGCACCTGACGTGACCCCAGCCACACTGGACGAAGGGCCCCGCCGTGCCAGCCACCATCCGAGACGTCGCCCGGGCCTCCGGCGTGCACATCTCCACGGTCTCCCGCACGTTCTCGGCCCCGCACCTGGTCAACCCGGAGACCCGGGGCCGGGTGCTGGCCTGCGCCGAGGAGCTCGGCTACCGGCCCAACCGCGCCGCCCGCGCCCTGATCACCGGCCGTACGCACAACGTCGGCCTGATCATCGCGGACATCGCCAACCCGTTCTTCCCGCCGCTGATCAAGGCGGCGGAGAGTCAGGCCCGCCAACGCGACTACCACGTGTTCGTGGCCGACACCAACGAGGACCCGATCGCCGAGGAGGAGCTGGTCCACGCCCTCGCGAAGCAGGTGGACGGGGTGCTGCTGTGCAGCCCGCGGATGAGCAACAGCATGATCGAGCAGCTCAGCCGCGAGGTGCCGCTGGTGGTGATAAACCGGCAGGTCGCCGGCCTGCCGTGCGTCACCATGGACGTCGGGCAGGGCGCCCGGTCGGCCATCGAGCACCTGCTCGGCCTCGGCCACCGACGGATCGCGCTGCTCAGCGGGCCGCGCGGCTCGTGGACCAGCCGGGAGATCCGCCGGGCGGCCGGCGTCGCGGCGCGGGCCGGCGGCGCCGAGTTCACCGTCCTCGGGCCCAACCAGCCCACCGAGATTGGCGGCGCGGCCCTCGCCGAGCAGGTCCGCCGCAGCGAGGCCACGGCGGTCCTCGCCTACAACGACCTGATGGCGATCGGCCTGATCGAAGGGCTCGACGCCGTCGGGATGCGCGTCCCACAGGACGTGAGCGTCGTCGGCATCGACGACATCGCCCTGAGCCGGCTCACCCGGCCCAAGTTGACGACGGTGGCCACGCCCAACGCGGCCGCCGGCCGGACGGCCGTCGACATGCTCCTGCAACACGACACCGTCGCCGCCCGTGGCTCACGCGGCGGTCGGGGTGTCACGAGCGACGACCGTCGTACCACCGCACAGGTAATGCTCCAGACCGAACTGGTCATCCGCGACTCGACCGCCGCCGCGCCGGCAGACGGTCGGAACCGCCCCGACGCCGAGTTGGTCGTCCCGGGCCCGCATCGCCTTGCGGGCCCGGGTCGCCCGACCGCGGCCACCGGTGGCGTCGTCGCCTCCTAACGCCAAGGAGTGAGCGCACATGCACCCCGCAACGCCCCCCACCACTGGCACGCAGGCCGTGCCCGTTCACCGTACCCCCGTCCGCCGACGGCGGTTGATCCGCGGCCTGCTCGCCACGGTCGTCGCCCTGCCCCTGGTCCTCGGTGCCGCCGCCTGCGGCGGCGACGACGAGGCCAGCACCGACCCGAACGCCCCGGTCAAGCTCTCGGTCTTCTGGTGGGGCGGTGAGGCCCGGGCGAAACTGACCGAGGAGGCCCTCGCCCTCTACACCAAGAAGCACCCGAACGTCACGTTCGAGAAGACCTGGCAGGCCAACCAGGGCTACTTCGACAAGCTGGCCACTCTCACGGCCGGCGGCAACCCGCCGGACCTCTTCCAGATCGACGACAACTACCTGGCCGAGTACGCCTCGCGCAGCACCACCCTCGACCTGACGTCGTACAAGGACTCCGGCGACCTCGACGTGTCGAAGTTCCCCAAGAGCCTCTGGCAGTACGGCGTCGTCGACGGCAAGCTCGCCGGCGTGGCCGCGGGGGAGAACACCCAGGGCCTGGTCTACAACAAGACGCTGCTGACCAAGAACGGCCTGCCCGAGCCGACCACGGGGATGAGCTGGGAGGAGCACATCGCCTGGGCCGAGCAGGTGGCGAAGAAGACCAAGGTGCCCGGCACCCAGGACCCGAGCGCCGACTACAAGGCGTTCTGGGTGTGGCTGCGCCAGCAGGGCAAGGACCTCTACAAGGGCAAGGAGCTCGGCTTCACCGCCGAGGACGTGACGAAGTGGTTCGACCTGTGGAAGGGAGCCCGGGACCGGGGCGCCACCCCGACCCCCGACGTCATCCACGAGGGCAACGCCACCGACATCACCAAGCAGCTCGTGGTCACCGGCAAGGCCGGCACCAGCTGGGTCTGGGTCAACCAGATGCCGGAGCTGAAGAAGAACACCAAGGACGAGCTGGGCGTCATCGCCTACCCCGGTGACCCGAGCGCCCAGTGGGCCCGCGCCTCCATGTACTGGTCGGTGTTCAAGGGCAGCAAGCACAAGGACGTCGCGGTCGACGTGATCAACTTCCTGGCCAACGACCCCGAGGCGGTCAAGATCCTCGGCACCGACCGCGGCCTGCCGTCGAACCTGGACCTGCGCCGGGTGGTCAGCGACGACGTCACCGACCCGGCGATGAAGCAGTCGATCCAGGTCGAGTCCGACCTGGCGGAGAAGTTCGGCGAGGCGCCGCAGGTCCCGCTCAAGGGGCACAGCAAGGTCCGCTCCGAGCTGATCAAGGCCGCCGAGAACGCCCAGTACGGCCGGATCAGCTCCGCCCAGGCGGCGGAGCAGTTCATCGCCGCCTGCAAGACCGCCATCGCCTGACCCTGACGCTACCGAGAGGAACCGGCTCGTGGCCCTGACCACGGCGCCCGGTCCGACCCGACGACGTACCGGATCCGTCCCGACCCCCGCCGGCAGGCGCGGGGTCGGGCGGTCCCGGCACGGTGACGGTCTGGCCGGCTACGTCTTCCTGTCGCCCTGGCTGCTCGGCCTGCTGGCCGTCACGGCGATACCCATGCTCCTGTCGCTCTACCTGAGCTTCACCAACTACGACATCCTCACCCCCTTCTCCGAGGTGGAGTGGGTCGGGCTCGCCAACTACGAGCGGATGTTCACCGCCGACCCGTCGTACTGGCACTCGGTGCGGGTGACGCTCACCTTCGCCCTGATCGCCGTGCCGCTGAAGCTGGCGGCCGCCCTCGGGGTGGCCCTGCTGCTCAATCGCGCCTGGCGCGGCGTCGGGCTGTTCCGCGGCCTGTTCTACCTGCCGTCACTGCTCGGCGGCAGCGTCGCGCTGGCCATCGTCTGGGTGAACATGTTCAACCGCGAGGGCGCGTTCAACTCGCTGCTGGGCGTCTTCGGCATCGAGGGCAAGCCGTGGGTCAACGACCCCGACTGGGCGCTGGAAACCCTCATGGTGCTCGCCATCTGGCAGTTCGGCGCGCCCATGGTGATCTTCCTGGCCGGCCTCAAGCAGGTGCCCACCGAGCTCTACGAGGCGGCCTCCGTCGACGGCGCCGGCAAGTGGCGGCAGTTCGTCGCCGTCACCCTGCCGATGCTCTCGCCGGTGATCTTCTTCAACCTGGTGCTGGAGACCATCAACGGCTTCCAGGGCTTCACCGCCGCGTTCGTGCTCAGCAACGGCACCGGCGGCCCCGTCGACTCCACCCTGATGTACACGCTGAACCTCTACATCACGGGCTTCACCAACCTGGAGATGGGCTACGCCTCGGCGATGGCCTGGGTCTTCCTGCTCGCCATCGCGATCATCACCGCGATCTTCTTCAGCACCGGGCGGTTCTGGGTGCACTACTCGGACGGGGAGGACCGGTGACCGCGACGGCAACCCCGACGGCAACCCCGGCGACGACCGGCCCGCGCGGCCCGCGCCGGGCCAGCGGCGGCGGGCAGGCCGTGCGCCTGCTCATCCTGATCGCGATCGTCGCGGTCGTGCTCTACCCGCTCTTCTGGATGATCGGTACGTCCCTGAAGAGCCAGGAGGAGATCGTCAACAACATCGGCCTGCTGCCGAACGAGTTCACCCCCGGCAACTACGCCGACGGCTGGACCAACTTCGACTTCAGCTTCGGCCGGTTCTTCCTCAACAGCGCGATGGTCAGCCTGCTGACCGTGGTCGGCAACGGCGTCTCCTGCCTGCTCGCCGCGTACGCCTTCGCGCGGCTGCGGTTCCGGCTGCGGGGCGTCTGGTTCGCCGTCATGATCGGGACGCTCCTGCTGCCCGGGCACGTGCTGATCGTGCCGCAGTACATCCTGTTCCGCAGCCTGGGCCTGGTGGGCGGCGAGTGGCCGTACCTGCCGCTGCTGATCCCGCAGTTCCTGGCCACCGAGGCGTTCTTCGTCTTCCTGATGGTGCAGTTCATGCGGGGCATCCCGCGCGAGCTCGACGAGGCCGCCAAGATCGACGGCGCGAACGCCTTCGGCATCTTCCGGCACGTGATCCTGCCGCTGAGCCGGCCGGCGCTGGTCACCACGGCGATCTTCTCGTTCATCTGGACCTGGAACGACTTCTTCCGGCAGCT
The DNA here is from genome assembly GCF_008806585.1 of Micromonospora sp. AMSO12t. Classification (NCBI taxonomy): domain Bacteria; kingdom Bacillati; phylum Actinomycetota; class Actinomycetes; order Micromonosporales; family Micromonosporaceae; genus Micromonospora; species Micromonospora sp. AMSO12t. The sequence continues at coordinate 2,397 of NZ_WAAS01000022.1, read as the reverse complement.
CGTCTTCCTCTCCGACCTCGAGGACTACACCGTGCCGGTGGCGCTGACCCTGTTCATCGACTCGACGAGCCAGAGCGCCGTCGGACCGATGTTCGCCATGTCGGTGCTGTCGCTGCTGCCGGTGTTCCTGTTCTTCGTGGCCTTCCAGCGGATGCTGGTGGAGGGCATCAACACGAGCGGACTCAAGGGATGAGGCCGCACCGGGACGACGGGCCGGACCGCGAGGACGGGCCGGCCCGCCGCGACTGGCGGGACGTGCTCACCGACGCCACGGACCTGGCCGTGCTCGGCATCGTCCTGACCCTGGCGGCGCTGCCGGTGCTCACCGCGGCGGCGGCCGTCGCCGCCGCGAGCGCGGCGGTGCACGACCGGTACACCGTCGGTTCCTGGCCCTCCGCACGGGAGAACCTGACCCGGTACGGCCGCGCACTGCTGCCCGGCGCCGGGGTGAGCGTGCTGACGCTCGCCGCCTTCGGGCTGCTCGCCGTGAACGTCGCCGCGCTGGCCGGTGGCCGGGTCCCCGGCGGGGCACCGCTGCTCCTGGTCACCGTCGTGCTGGCCGCCGCCCTGGCCGGGTACGCCGCGCTTGTGGTGGTGGAGGTCGGCCGCCGTGGTGGCCGCGGCTGGCGGGAGGCCGCCGGTGCCGCCGCCGGCGCCTGCCGCGCCCGCCCGGGCACCTGGGCCGCCGCCGGCGGGGTCAGCGCCGTCGCGGCGCTGCTCGCCGTCCTGGTCATTCCGGTCGCGGTGCCCATCCTCGCCGGGTACGTGGTCGCCGCCCTGCACGCCGTCGCGCGGCGGACCGTGCCCGCCCCGGTGGGACAGTCGTGACGGGCGGCGACCGGCGGGCCGGCGTGACCGAGAACGATCGGCAGCTCAGCGTCGACGACGTGCCGGTGGCCCGGTACGTCGTCGACCCGGCGATCGACCCCCGGCACGGCCCCCGCCCGTACCTGCACCCCGTGCGGACCCTCGGCGGGACCGTGGTCACCGACGCGTTCCCGGCCGACCACGTCTGGCACCTCGGCGCGTCCCTGGCCGTGCAGGACGTCGACGGCACCAACCTCTGGGGTGGGCGCACCTACGTCCGCGACACCGGCTACACGTGGCGCGACGACCACGGCCGCATCGCGCACACCCGCTGGGAGACCCGTGACCCGCAACGGCTCGCGCACCAGCTGGAGTGGCGGGACCGGGACGGGGCGGTGCTGCTCACCGAGCGGCGGGAGCTGGCCGCGCAGCGGGTCGGCGAGCGGGCCTGGGCCCTCGACGTGGGGTACACGCTGACCGCCCCCGCCGACCGGGACGTCGCCCTGGGCAGCCCGGCGACCAACGGACGCCCGGGTGGCGCCGGCTACGGCGGCTTCTTCTGGCGGGCGGTCAGCGCGACACCCGCCCGGGTGTGCACTGCCACCGCCGAGGGGGAGGACGCGGTCAACGGCAGCGACGCGCCGTGGCTGGCCTTCGCCGGCACCGGGCCGGACGGGGCCGCGTACACGCTCGTGCTGGCCGGGCTCGCGGAGGGCGACCGCTGGTTCGTCCGCACCGCGATGTACCCGGGGGTCTGCGTGGCGTTCGCCTTCGACCGGCCCAGGGTGATCACCGCGGGTACGAGTCGCACCGGGCGGCACCGCGTGGTCGTCGCCGACGGCACGCTCGACCAGGCGACGGCCGCCGCGTTGGCCGCCGGCGGGACGGTGTGACGCGGCCCTCCCACCCCGGATTTGACGATCTTGTCGGGCGGGCGTAACTTTCTCTCTGCCAGCGCGGAACGGACGAACAGGGTGAAAGCCCTGGCGAGGCCGGAGCGCGGTGAGACCATCGGTCCGGGTGGGGTTCTCCCACCGGGGCCGGCACGGGCGGTGCCCCGGATCCGTCGCGAGGCGGATTTGGCGAGGCGGAACCGACCGGGTAAGGTTCACGGCCGGCAGGGATCCGGGCGAGCTCGCGGGAAACCGCGAAGCGGCCGGTCTGCCGAACTTCCCGAAAATCGTCGGCGAGAGTCGACGTAATCGGGATGCCCGGAAATCGGGTTGAAGTGGTGCGGATCGCTACGAAGCGGTTTGACACGGCGGAAACCACCGGGTAACGTAGTAAAAGTGCCCGGCGCGGAAAGCGGCGGACGCGGTGAACGAAATGCCCCGGGTCGGGTGCTCCACGGTGTGGGGTTTCTGGGCGGTGTGTGGTTGTTCTTTGAGAACTCAACAGGGTGCTTGATAAGCCAGTGCCAATTATGATTTATACCCCGGACTGGCAGACCATTTATGGTTTGTTGGTCTTGGATTCCTTTGGCAACACTTTTTGTTGTCGGGACAGTTTTTCAACAAGTTTTTGTTGGAGAGTTTGATCCTGGCTCAGGACGAACGCTGGCGGCGTGCTTAACACATGCAAGTCGAGCGG
>NZ_WAAS01000021.1:0-47021 GCF_008806585.1 Micromonospora sp. AMSO12t | reverse complement strand
CCGAAAGGAAGAACCATGCTCAGGTACGGACGAATCGGCGTGGGTCTCACCGCCCTCGCGCTGCTGACCGGCCTCGCCGCCGCCCCGGGCTCGGCCGCCGCTCCGCGCTCCGCCACCCCGGCACCGTTCGCCAACAACGTGCTGACCTACCCGACGCCGGGCGGCACCGCCGTCGCCGTCAACGACGTGATCCGGGCCAGCCTCAGGACCGGCACCAACGCCACCTTCTACTCCTCCGCCTCGGGCACCACCGGCGTGAAGTGCGCCGCGTCCACCTTCAGCGCCAAGGTGCTGAGCAACCCGGCGGCCCCGGGCACCGCCACCGAGAGCCTGACCGCTCAGTCCTTCACCAACTGCACCACCAACGTCATCGGCACCACCGGGGTGCAGAGCGTGACCGTGCAGAACCTGCCGTACGCCACCTCGGTCACCAGCGCCGGAGTGGTCAAGATCAGCGGCACGGCGACGGCGCCGATCCAGAGCACCGTCGTGCTGAACTCGCTGCTCGGCGCGATCACCTGCGTCTACCGGACCAGCACCAACAGCCTGACCGGCACGGCGACCAACGCCAACAACTCGATCACCTTCACCAACCAGACGCTGACGAAGTTCTCCGGCCCCAGCCTCTGCTTCGGCACGGCGTACTTCTCCGCGGCGTACTCGCCCGTGCAGGACTCCAGCAAGGGCAACGCCCCCGTCTACGTCAACTGATCGCGGTCCACGGGGCCGGCGCGCGGCGATCCGTCGTGCGTCGGCCCCCGGTCGTGCGCCGGTCAGCCGTCGCCCAGCGCCGTGTGCAGGGCCCGCACGGACCGGATGGCCGAGCGGATCTCCTGGAGGTAGCGACCCGGGGTGAGCGCCGGTTCGGGCAGCCCGGCCAGGTCGGGCAGGGCCGGGTCGACGCCGACGGTCTCGATCGCGCAGCCGTACGGCACGGCGAGGGTGCGCAGCGCGTCGCAGTGCTGGAACGGCACGTAGATCGGCGCGGTCACCATCAGCACCGCGTCGCCCGCGCGCAGGCGGACGTGCTCGGCCCAGAACCGCTGGGTGTCTGCGGTGTGCGCGCGGCGCCGCGCGGGATCGCCGGACGGGGCGGCCAGTACGCGCACCGGCGGGCCGCCCTCGGGCCGGTACGTGCGCGACGACCAGGAGCGGTGCGGGTGGTCGGCGTCGTGGCCGTCCTCCTCGGCCGGGACGGTCACCGCGAACTCCCGCCGCACCGCCGCGTCCAGCGCCGCCACCTCGGTGTCGCAGGGCGGGACGCCGGCCACCTCCAGGGCCCGGCACTCCGCGTCCGACAGCGGGCGGAAGCTGCCCAGCACCGCCACCTCGCCGCCGACCCGGGTGCCGCCGCGCAGCAGGTGCGCCGCGTACGCGACCCGGCGCTGGCAGGCGTGCGCCAACCCGCCGAGCACGACCAGGTGGGCGTACCGCGAGCGGGCCGGCGCCGCCGGACGCACCATGCCGAGCGCGTCGGCGGTGGCGAGCACCAGCCGCGCGGTGGCCGCGTCGACGGCCGGTTCCCGGGCGTCCGGCCGCTCCCGGCCACCCCGGAAGTCCCAGTGTCGGGCGGAGAAGTCGTCGAGGCCGGCCAGCACTCCCGCCACGTCCCCGTCCGGCCACGTGCCGCCGAAGTGCCCGACGAGGTCGCGCAGCGGCTCCGAGCCCACCCAGGCCCGTACGCCGGCCGCGATCGTCTCGACGCTCGTGCCCGCCGCGCCGGTCGGCAGCGTCGGCGCCCCACGCGGCGCTTCCTCACCGGTCCGCACCGCCGGATCGTACCGGCGGCCGGGTGCCCGGGCGACGAACGACCGGGCCGGGCGACGACCGGACCGGACCGGGCCGGGCCGGGCGACTGTGGGGCGGCCCCGGTGCCGCGCTGCCCACCGACCCTTGTCCCCGCCGCCGGCTGGTGGCAGCGTGCGGTTACCGCGAACGCCGCTGAGAGGGTGCGACGATGACCACCGACGACCTGCTGGCCCGGCACCGGGCCGTGCTCCCGTCCTGGATGCCGCTCTACTACGACGAGCCGATCGAGCTGGTCTCCGGCTCCGGCCGTCGGGTCACCGACGCCCGGGGCCGCACCTACCTCGACTTCTTCGGCGGCGTGCTGACCAACATGATCGGCTACGACGTCCCGGAGATCCGGGAGGCCGTCGAGCGGCAGCTGCGCACCGGCATCGTGCACAGCTCCACCCTCTACCTGATCCGGCAGCAGGTCGAGCTGGCCGAGAAGGTCGCCCGCCTCTCCGGCATCCCCGACGCGCGGGTCTTCTTCACCAACTCGGGCACCGAGGCGAACGAGGCGGCGCTGCTGGTCGCCACCAACCACCGCCGCTCGCACCAGATCCTCGCCGTGCGCAACAGCTACCACGGCCGGTCGTACGCGGCGATGGGCGTGACCGGCAACCGGGGCTGGTCGGCCAGCGCGCTCAACCCGCTCCAGGTGGCCTGGCTGCACTCCGGCGAGCGGCTGCGCGGCCTGCTGGCCCGGCTGGGCGAGGCCGAACGGGTCGAGGCGGCCGTGGAGGACCTGCACGAGGTGCTCGCCACCCAGACCTCCGGTGACGTGGCCTGCCTGATCGCCGAGCCGATCCAGGGTGTGGGCGGCTTCGTGCACCCGCCGGACGGGCTCTTCTCCGCCTGGAAGAAGGTCCTCGACTCCCACGGCATCCTGTTCGTCTGCGACGAGGTGCAGACCGGCTGGGGGCGTACCGGGGAGCACTTCTGGGGCTACCAGGCGCACGGCGTGACCCCGGACCTGCTCACCTTCGCCAAGGGCATCGGCAACGGCTTCGCCCTGGCCGGCGTGGTCGGCCGCGCGGACGTGCTGGAGTCGGTGCCGGGCATCAGCTTCTCCACCTTCGGCGGCAACCCGGTCTCGACGGCGGCCGGCAACGCGGTGCTCGACTACCTGCTCGACCACGACCTCCAGGCCAACGCGGCCCGCACCGGCGCGATCCTCGCCGACGGCCTGCGCGCCGCCGTAAGTGGTCTCGACGGCGTCGCGGAGGTACGCGGCAAGGGGCTGATGCTCGGCGTCGAGTTCGTCCGGCCGGGCACCGCCGAGCCGGATCCGGCGCTGACCGGTCGGGTCTTCGAGGCGTGCCGGGCCGGCGGGCTGCTGACCGGCAAGGGCGGCCTGTACGGCAACGTGCTGCGGATGGGCCCGCCACTGACGCTGACCGAGGACGAGGCCCGCGAGGGCCTGGCCATCCTGGTCGACGCCATCCGCTCCTGCGTGGCGGCGGAGGTGGCGGCGTGAGCGCGGCGGAGCACGGCGTGGACGTCATCGGCCACTTCGTCGACGGCAAGCCGTTCAGCGGCTCGTCCGGGCGGCACGGGGACGTCTTCGACCCGGCGACCGGTCGGCGTACCGCCCGGGTGGAGCTGGCCTCGGCGGCGGACGTCGCGGTCGCGGTGGAGGCCGCCGGGCGCGCGGCCCGGCTCTGGCGGGACGCGTCGCTGGCGAGGCGGACGGCCGTGCTGTTCGCCTTCCGGGAGCTGGTGCACGCGCGGCGGGACCGGCTCGCTGGGGTGATCACCGCCGAGCACGGCAAGGTGCTCGCCGACGCCGCCGGCGAGGTGCAGCGCGGCCTGGAGATCATCGAGTACGCCTGCGGCATCCCCTCCGCGCTGCGCGGCGGGTTCAGCGAGAACGTCTCCACCGAGGTCGACTCGTACAGCCTGCGGCAGCCGCTCGGCGTCGTCGCGGTGATCTCCCCGTTCAACTTCCCGGCGATGGTGCCGCTGTGGTTCCTGCCGATCGCGGTGGCCTGCGGCAACGCGGTGGTGCTCAAGCCGAGCGAGAAGGACCCGAGCGCGGCGCTGCTGCTGGCGGAGTGGTTCGCCGAGGCCGGCCTGCCCGACGGGGTGCTCAACGTCGTCAACGGCGACGCCGAGGCCGTGGACGCGCTGCTGGACCACCCGGGCGTGAAGGCCGTGTCGTTCGTCGGCTCCACCCCGGTCGCCCGGCACGTCCACCAGCGCGGCACCGCCGCCGGCAAGCGGGTGCAGGCGCTGGGCGGGGCGAAGAACCACATGGTGGTGCTCCCCGACGCCGATCTGGACCTGGCCGCCGACGCGGCGGTCAACGCGGGGTTCGGCTCGGCGGGGGAGCGGTGCATGGCGATCTCGGCACTGGTCGCGGTGGAGCCGGTCGCCGACGCCCTGGTCGCCCGGATCGCCGAGCGGATGGGCCGGCTGCGCACCGGCGACGGCCGGCGCGGCTGCGACATGGGCCCGCTGGTCACCGCCGCGCACGCCGCCCGGGTGCGCGCGTACGTCGAGGCGGGGGTGGCCGCCGGCGCGGTGCCGGTGGTGGACGGCCGCGACGTCGACCCGGACGGCGACGCGAACGGGTTCTGGCTGGGCCCGACGCTGTTCGACCACGTCACCCCCGACATGTCGATCTACACCGACGAGATCTTCGGCCCGGTGCTCGGCGTGCTGCGGGTCGGCTCGTACGACGAGGCGGTGGAGCTGGTCAACGCCAACCCGTACGGCAACGGCACGGCGATCTTCACCAATGACGGCGGCGCGGCCCGGCGCTACCAGCACGAGGTGGAGGTCGGCATGGTCGGCGTCAACGTGCCGATCCCGGTGCCGATGGCGTACTACTCCTTCGGCGGCTGGAAGGCCTCGCTCTTCGGCGACCTGCACGCGCACGGCGAGGACGGGGTGCGCTTCTTCACCCGGGGCAAGGTGGTCACCAGCCGCTGGCTGGACCCCCGGCACGGCGGGGTCAACCTCGGCTTCCCCACCCAGACCTGAGCAGGCGCAGGGTGCCGGCCCCGGCCAGGTACGCCACCAGCGCCGCCGCCGGCAGCCCCAGCGGCTCGGGCGCCGCCCTCGGCGTCCGGGCGTTGACCACCAGGGCGTACACCACGGCGGCGAAACCGGCGGCGGTGAGCGCGCTGCGCACGGTGGCCCGCCACCCGCCGCCGGCCGGCGCGCGGCCCGACGCGGCCCCGCCGCCGGCCGGCCGACCCTGCCCGGCGCGGCCGGTGCGGGCCTCGACGGGGCCGAAGACGGCGACCAGGGCGGCCAGCACCACGGTCAGCATCAGCACCCACGGCACCCGCCAGGCCAGCCAGGCCGCCGACCCCGCGGGTGGGGTCGGCAGCCTCCCGGCCGCGTCCAGCGCGCCGACCAGCAGGATCGCGGCGGTGAGGTGCCAGAGGAAGACGGTGAGCACGACGGCGTTCACCGCGATCACCGCCTGCCACGGGCGGGGGCGGCGCAGCCAGCGCTCCGCCGGGTCGCGCAGCAGCAGGATCAGCCCGAACTGGGCGGCGGTCAGCGTCAGCAGGGCCAGGCTGGGCGGGGCGGCGTTGTCCAGCCGCTCGCCCGGGACGTTGAGCATGCTCACCGGGTACGGTCCGACGGTGGTCAGTAGCACCGTCGCGGCCAGGCCGCCCAGCAGCGCCGCCGCGCCCGCGCGCCGCGACAGCGGCAGCCGACGTGGCCCCGCCCGGTCGCGCGCGGCCACGGGGCGCGGCGGGTGCGCGCCCGCCGCGTCCGGGTGGGCGTCGTGACGCCCGGCGTCGGCGTCGCGCCAGGCGATGCCGAGCTGGTGCACGGCCAGCCAACCGAGGACGTAGTTCGGCAGCGCCAGCTCCGCCGGGCCCAGCGCCCGCCCCACGTCGCCGGCGACGACCAGCGCGGCCAGCGCCGCCGGCACGAGCAGGCCGAAGCGCCGGTGCAGGGCGAGCATCGCCGGGGTCAGCGGCACCACGATCAGGTAGGCGGCGAGGAACCAGAGCGGGATCGTGGCGAACCAGGCGACGGTACGGACCAGCGTCGCCCCGACGCCGACGAGCGACGCGAGCGCGGCGCCGCCGGCGATCACCAGCAGCAGTGCGGTCGTCGGTCGCAGCAGCCGGGCGCCCCGGTCCAGCAGCCACGCGGTGGCGTCGACGCCGGCGGCCCGGCGGGCGGCCAGCGAGGCGGCGTTGGCGTACCCGCCGACCAGGAAGAAGATCGGCATGACCTGGGCGACCCAGGTGAGCGGGTACGCCCACGGCAGGTCGGGCAGCGCCGAGCGCCCCGTCGGCCGGCCGGCGGCGTCCTCGCCGATCGTGGCGACCGCCCAGTGGCCGAGAACGACCATGCCGATCGCGAGCGCCCGGAGCAGGTCGACGTAACGTTGCCGACCAGCGGGGGTGCGCGCGGCGAGTTGCCGCAGGCGGCGCATGGCCCCGAGGGTACGTCAGGCGTGGACTGGCCGCTGCTGATAACGGTTCGGTCCCCGGGGGTTGAAGTCCGCGCCCTCCTGCCGTAGAAATTCTTCAGCAACATATTGCGAACTGAAGACAAATTCCCCCTGCGCCTCGTGCGGCGGTCACCATCCCCCATCCGGCGACCGCCCGGACCGATCCGAGGAGAGACCATGAACAGGCGTGACATCCTGCGGCGCACCGCCGCCGCCGGCCTCCTGGCCACCCCCGCCGCCGGCCTGCTGACCGGCTGCGCCACGGGCGGCGGTGACGACGACAAGGGCGACGCCGGCACCTACAAGGGCACCAAGAGCGAGCAGAACCCGCTCGGTGTCAAGGAGGACGCGCCCCTCGAGGTGGTGATCTTCAACGGCGGCTTCGGCGAGGAGTACGCGAAGGCCCACGAGGCCATGTACACCGAGAAGTACCCGAAGGCGAAGATCAACCACTCGGCGACGCAGGAGATCGCGAAGACCCTCCAGCCGCGCTTCGTCGACAACACCCCGCCGGACGTGGTCAACAACTCCGGCGCCAACCAGATCGACTTCAACGGCCTGGTGTCGCAGAACGCCATCGCCGACCTGGGCGAGCTGCTGGCCGCCCCGAGCCTCGACATCCCGGGCAAGACGGTCAAGGACACCCTGCTGCCGGGCGCCGTCGAGGTCGGCTCGTACGACGGCAAGTTCCTGGTCATGAACTACACCTACACCGTCTACGGCATCTGGCACTCCACCAAGCTCTTCACCGAGCGCAAGTGGGAGTACGCCAAGACCTGGGACGAGCACATCGCGCTGTGCAAGCAGATCAAGGCCGCGGGCATCGCCCCCTGGACGTACGCGGGCGCGCACCCGCGCTACATGAGCTGGCCGGTCATCTCGACCGCCATCAAGTTCGGCGGCCCCTCGGTCGCCACGGCGATCGACAACCTGGAGCCCAACGCCTGGAAGTCCGACGCGATGAAGACCGCGGCCGACGCCTGGCACCAGATCGTCAAGGACAAGTTCATCCTCGAGGGCTCGCCCGGCCTCGACCACAAGCAGTCGCAGACCGCGTGGTGCCAGGGCAAGGCGGCCTTCATCTCCTGCGGTTCCTGGCTGGAGAGCGAGCAGAAGGACGTCACGCCGGCCGGGTTCAACATGACCATCCAGCCGACCCCGAGCCTGGGCAGCGGCGACAAGCTGCCGTTCGAGGCCGTCCGGGGCACCGCCGGGGAGCCGTTCATGGTCCCGGCGAAGGCCAAGAACGTCGCCGGCGGCCTGGAGTTCTTCCGGGTCATGCTCTCCAAGAAGGGCGCGCAGGACTTCACCAAGAAGGTCTCCAGCCTGACCGTGGTGGCCGGTGCCAGCGAGGGCGTCGAGCTGCCGTTCGGGCTGAACACGGTCGTCAAGGCGCTGGAGGCCTCCGGCAGCAACGGCTTCAACTGGGTCTACAACAACTACTACCGCAAGCTGGAGCGCAACCTCATCGACGCCGCGTGCGGCGAGTTCTTCAGCGGGCGGATCGGCCCGGCGGAGTTCCTCGACCAGTGCCAGAAGGGCGCGGACTCGATCGCCCAGGACAGCTCGATCAAGAAGTACAAGCGGGCCGCCTGACACCCCGGCCGGTGGGGGCGGGGTGGACCGCCCTGCCCCCACCGGGCCGCCGCTGAAGAGGTAGGACCTCATCGTGAGACATGGCAAGTACCCGCTGATCGTCACCTTCCTGGTGCCGCCGGTGCTGCTCTACGTCATCTTCGTCGTGTCGCCGTACCTGCAGGCGTTCCAGATCTCCACCACCGACTGGCTCGGCTACTCGGCCGACGCCAACTCGGTCGGGCTGGCGAACTTCAAGACGCTCTGGAACGACGACTACGTCTGGAACGCGTTGAAGAACAACGCGATCCTGCTGGCGCTGGTTCCGGTGCTGACGATCGTGCTCGGCCTCTTCTTCGCCGCCATGCTCAACATGGGCGGGCGCAAGGGCCGGGCGGGGGTCAGCGGGGTGCGCGGCTCGTCGTTCTACCGCACGGTCTACTTCTTCCCCCAGGTGCTCTCCGTCGTGATCATCGCGCTGCTGTGGAAGGAGGTCTACCACCCGAACAAGGGCCTGCTCACCAGCGCCCTGAACAGCGTCGGTCTGGGCGCGCCCACCTGGCTGGGGGATCCGCGGACCGCCTTCTGGTGCGTGCTCGCCGTGATGATCTGGAGCAACGTCGGCTTCTACGTGGTGCTCTTCGGCGCGGCCATGTCGGCCATCCCCAAGGAGATCTACGAGGCCGTCATGCTCGACGGCGCCTCCCGGCTGACCACGCTGTGGAAGGTGACGATCCCGCTGCTCTGGGACACCGTCCAGGTCGCCTGGGTCTACCTGGCCATCTTCGCCCTGGACGGGTTCATCCTGGTGCAGCTGATGACCAACGGCGGTCCCAACTTCTCCACCGACGTCATCGGCGTGCGGATGTACGACACGGCGTTCGGCAGCGAGACCAAGTTCGGCTACGCCTCGGCGATCGGCGTGGTGATGTTCTTCCTGACCCTCACGGTGGCGGTGCTGGCGCTGCGGGCCAGCAAGCGAGACAGGATCGAGTACTCGTGACGACTCTGGACAAGCCCGCGTCCGTGGCGCTGCCCGACGAGCCTCCCGGCCCCGCCGACCGCCCGGTACGCCGCGAACTCGGCGTCGCCAACGCGCTGTCGCACGGCTTCCTGCTGTTCTGGGGCGCGCTGACCGTACTGCCGCTGCTCTGGATGTTCATCAGCTCGTTCAAGAGCAACGCGGAGATCCTGGCCGACCCGTGGTCGCTGCCCGGCGCGTTGCGCTTCGACAACTGGTCGCGCGCGTGGAGCGGGGCCCACATCGGCCAGTACTTCCTGAACAGCCTGGTGGTGGTCGCGGGCTCGGTCACCCTGACCATGCTGATGGGCGCCACCGCCGCGTACGTCTTCGCCCGCTACGAGTTCCGCGGCAAGCAGGTCGTCTACTACCTGTTCGTCGGCGGGCTGATGTTCCCGGTCTTCCTCGCCCTGGTGCCGCTGTTCTTCGTGGTGCGCAACGCCGGCCTGTTCGGCACCTGGACCGGGCTGATCCTGGTCTACGCCGCGTACTCGCTGCCGTTCACGGTGTTCTTCCTGACCGCCTTCTTCCGCACCCTCCCCACCGCCGTCGCGGAGGCGGCCCTGGTCGACGGCTGCGGTCACTTCCGGCTGTTCTTCCAGGTGATGCTGCCGATGGCACGTCCGGGACTGATCAGCGTCGCCATCTTCAACTTCCTCCAACACTGGAACCAGTTCCTGCTGCCCCAGGTGCTCATGCAGGGCGACGAGTCCAAGTGGGTGCTCGCCCAGGGGCTCGCCGCGCTCTCGGTCAACCAGGGCTACGCCGGCGACTACGCGCAGCTCTTCGCCGGCCTCACCATCGCGGTGGTCCCGGTACTGCTGGTCTACATCCTCTTCCAGCGCCAGGTCCAGTCCGGCCTGACCGCCGGCCAGCTCAAGTAGTCGCGTCCGCTACCGATCAGGTCTTGTCGAGCGCGCCGGCGGCCGCACCCGCCTCGACGGGCAGAAGGGCGCCGGCCCCGCGGCTCGCTCCCGCGCGACGTCGCCTGCCGCGCGGCGAGGGCGGCCGGGCCCGCCGCCGGCGCGGCGAGGTCGTACGTCTGCGACGGACCGCGGCTGCGGTGCCACGGCACACCGGCGCACACGAGCGGCCGTGGTGCGCCTCCACGCGACGCGCTGACCCGGCCGCTCGATCACGTTCCGGTTGATCGAGGTCCAGCGGACGAGCCGCTCCCGCCGCGTCGGGCTGCCACTACACGCACGCTTGTAAACGGCTTGAGTCGCGGCGGTGGCGTCGACGTGGCGGACTGCGCCGCAGGAGCCCTTTTGGCTGGTGGGGGCGGGTACGGCGGTGTCACCGATGCCGGTGCGCCGCGCCCGCGATCCCTTGTTGATGTTGATGGTATAGCGGGATCTGTCGATCGATGAAACACTCGCCCATAGGCAGTCATGAGTCGATCAGCGGTTCGTCGCAAGACTTCCATGGTCGCCTCCGGCTGCTCCGAAAAGGAACAGGCAGGTGCAGTTGCTCGCGTGAAGACCTGCGGGTCCGCATGGCGGAGCGCTGCCGATCCACGCACGGGAGGTGAGCATGAAGAAGGAAGCGAAGCCCATCACCAAGGCCGACCTCGACGCGCTGAAGCAGGCCGTCGGCAAGGTCACGCCGAAGGCGACCACCGCCAAGGCGGGCGGATCCCGCGTTCACATGGGGACCGTCACCTACACCCGCTAGTGCCGTGGCGGTGGGTGACGTCTGACGTCGCCCACCGCCCTGGTCACCGTGCCCATCGCAGCCCTTGGAAGAGGCGATATGAAGATCGGTTTCCTTGGACACAACGGCTTTGCTCTCGGGGCCGAGGATTCCCCGGTCCTCGTGGATCCGATCCTGTACCGCCGCTACGGTGAGGAGTACACCTCGAGTCCGGTCGAGATCTATCCGCCGCGACTGATAGACGTCGACCGGATGCCACCGCCTGCTGCCGTGATCATCAGTCACGAGCACTCCGACCACTTTCACCTGCCCTCCCTGAACAAGCTCGACAAGTCGACGCCCGTCATCGTCGGGCCCACCATGATCGACACCGTCGTCGACTGCATCGAGTCGCTCGGCCTGACCGTCACCCGGTTGCCGTTCGGGGAGCCGACCAGGTTCGGGTCGGTCATCGTCACCCTCTTCCCCCCTGGCCCCGACACGGTGCTCTGGGAGAGCCGCGTGTCGCAGGTCTACGTGCTCGACGCGTCCGAGCCGGACCGGGGCGGCGTCTTCCTGGGAATCGACGCCGCCACCTCCACCGACTTCATCGACGCCGTTTCCTCGGGACGGCTGCCAGCCCCCCGCGTGGTGGCCATGAGCAACAACGCGCAGGTGACCCCGCCCGGTGTGTTCGGGTCGCTGGACTGCTACCGGCCCGCCGGGCAGACCGCCGTCCGCTACCGCGGTCAGGGCTTTCCGGGCCTGGACATCCTGGGGGAAGTTGTCGCCTCGGCGGTGGAGCAGTCGGAGATCTTCCGCGGGGCACACATCCTGCTCTGCGGCGGCGGATTCCTGAAGGACTACGAGCAGATGGGCCCGTTCCCGTTCTCGGAGCAGCAGGAGTTGGCGCGCCTGGCCAAGCAGTTGGTGCGGCACATGGATGTGGTGGGTCCCGTTCCCGGCGACGTCGTCGAAGTGCGTGGGCACGGCATCGAGAAGGTCGGGGAGCTGTCGTGGCTCGGCGTCGACCATGACCGCTTCGCCGAGCTGATCCACCGGCGGGAGAGCTTTCTGGCCAGGCGGGACAGCATCGCCATGCGCTGCATCGAGAACGCCGACGAAGAATCCGAGGACGCGGCGCTGGCCTGCATCGAACGCGAGCTGACGTATCTGAGCCGCGTCCTGCTGCTCAGTGACTTCGGCCGGCGGATGGCCGTTTCGCCGTCGGCACACCCGTTCGTCCTCAAGCTCAAGTATCTGACCCGTCCGGACCGCAGCTTTCGCTTCGATCTGGCCGCCGGGGCGTTCGAGGAGGCAGCGGATCTGCCGCTTGACGACTCTGTCGCCGCGTACCCCGAGGGAATCTTCATCCACGCCGTCGACTTCGCCGCCGTACTCCGTGGCGACCTGCAGTACTGGGACGTCGTCGGCATCGCGATGCGCACGTGGTTCGACGGAGACGCGCTGTCCTCGCCGGTGGCGCTGTTCTACGACGCCCTCGGCGAGCAGGTACGGCCGGACCTGTCGTGCCGGGTCTACCAGCAGCAGCTCGAGTACCTCGAGAAGGAGAACGCCTGATGTCCCCCGCATCCCTGACGTTCCTGGGCCACCAGTCGTGGCTGGTGGAGATCGGGGATACCCGTGTCCTCGTCGATCCGGTGCTGACCGACTCCTTCGGCCACTCGGACAGGCTGCGTTTCGAGATCCATCCCGCGCGCCAGGTGGCGGTGGAGAAGATGCCGTCGCTGGATGCCGTGCTGGTCACCAACGAGCATCTGGACCACTTCCACCTCAACTCGCTGGACCTGCTGCCTCCGGAAACCCGGATTCTGATGCCACGGATGATGCCGAAGGTGTGCGTTCGCGCCTTGGAGGAGGCGGGCCGCCAGGTCGAGTTGGTCGAGCTCGGCGCGGTGCAGAGGATCGGCGCGGTCGACGTGGTGTTCGTCCCGGGCGGCCCGGATGCGCCGATGTGGGAGAACCGTGTCGCCAGCGTCTTCGTGCGGCATGCGGAGGAGAGGGTCGGCGGAGTCTTCATCCAGTCCGACACGTCGATCGCGCCCCCCTCGCTGGAAGGCGGATGCGATCCGGACATCGTCGTGGCCACCCACAACGGGCAGGTGCCGCCGGCGGGTCACCTCGGCGCGTTCGACAACATGCTGCCGCTCGGCAGTGCCGACTTCGCTGAGGTCACCGGCCTCCGCCTGCTGCACGGGGTGCTGTCCGACGTCGTGGCGAGCTTCCCCTCGGTCCGGTACGTGACCTTCAGCGGTGGCGGCTACGTGCAGGTTCCCGCCAAGCACGGTGAGTTCCTGTGGGGAAACTTCGAGCAGTTGGCCGGTATCGCCAGCCGGCTCTCGCTGACCACCCGGGTGCTGGGAATGAGTCCCGGCCAGACCGTGCTGGTCGACTACGGGACGGAGGTGCGCTACAGCCAGGCGGAATGGATCGATCCTGCCGAGCCGTCGCGTCCCGTCGCCCCCAGTGACAAGGAGGCCGTTGCCGAGCCGGACCTGTCCGAGCCGCTGCTGCCCCTGTTCGACGAACAGCTCACGGACGAGGACCGGGCTCTCGTCGAGTCGGAACTCCAGCTCATGGCTCCGCTGCTGATGCAGGCGAACCTGGGGCGGCACCTGATCACCCAGAACACCTATCTCGACAAGCCGGTCGGCCCGCACAGGTTCGCTGTCCACCTGCGCGGCTTCGACGCCTCCGGTGAGGCGGATGACGGCCGAACCTTCGTGTTGAACTTCAACAACGGCCGTTTCGAGGAGCAGCCGCTGGACCTCCGCGACTGCCTGTTCTCCGTGCCGTCCGGCATCGACGTCAACGCTGTGGACCTTGTCGCCGTACTCCGGGGCAGGATCCACATCTGGGAACTCGCGGTCAGCCGCATGCGCCAGTGGTACCTGTGCGAGAAGATGGACAGCCCCGTGGGCTTCCTGTACGGCTACTACAGCGAGCAGGTGCGGCCGGAACTGGCCGCCGAGCTCTACCGCAACGTACGGGCCCTTGCGTGGCGATAGTGGTCGTGGGTCCACCTGCCGCAGGCAAGTCGACTGTCGCTGGTGTCCTGGCCGCTCGCCGGGGCCTGGAGGTCGCCTGCTTCGACGAGGATCCTCCGCGCTGGTACGGAAGGTTCGGATACACCGAGCAGGCCGCCGATGACGCGTACGCCAGCGGTGGCCTTTCCGCTTGGCACGCCTATACCGCCCGCTACGAGGTGCGTGCACTGGCTGAGGCGGTCACGGCCACCGAGGGGGTGGTCGACACGGGCGGGGGCGTCGCCCTCCAGCGCGGCGGGTCGATCGAGGAACGTATGCTCCGTAGCGCCCTCGACCGGGCGGATTTCGCCGTCCTGGTCTGTCCTCATCTGGAGGATCCGGATCAGGCGGCAGATGTTCTGGCGCAACGTCTTCTGTCCCGTGAACCGGGTGGCATGCCGGGCGACTGGCACCAGCCGGACGGTGTTGCGCTGCTCCAAGGTCTGATCCGGGCTTCGCTGGCGCTGAAGGAGAGCGTGGACCTGCTGATCGACACGGCCAACGGCGAATTTCATGAGCGGCATCGGCTACGGCCCGCTACTTCCGAGGTAACTTGATGTTCAACGCGTCCCTTCTCACTCCGCTGCGGTTGCCGAAGTTCCGGCGGGTCTGGATCGGCCAGCTCACCAACGTCGTCGGTGACGCCCTCTACACCGTGGCGGTCGCGCTGTTCCTGCTGCCACGCGAGGATGCCGCTCAGGCGGTGGGTCTGGTACTCGGGATGACGGCTCTGGGCGGCGTCGTCTCGCTGTTGATCGGTGGTGCCCTGGCGGACCGGCACCGCCGCTCTCGCATGATCATCATTTCTGACCTGATCCGCGCCGCCGCCGTTCTGGGCATCATCCTCGTCGGCAACGACGCGCCGCTGGTGGTGCTCGGCGTGCTGGCCGCGGTGCTCGGCATCGGCAGCGGTTTCTACCGTCCCGCGTACGGGGCGATCCTGCCGTCGCTGGTGCCCGAGGAGATGTTGGCGAGCGCCAACGGCCTGCGGTCCCTGGTGAACCGCTTCGGTGTCATCGTCGGCGCCGCGCTCGGCGGGGCCGTGGCAGCGGCGTTCAGCCCGACCTGGGCGCTCGGAATCAACATCGTCACCTTCCTCGTCAGCATCGTCACGCTGCTCCGACTGAACGAGCCAGCGCCCAGCCCGGAGGGCCAGGGCTCGTCGCTCGCAGCCGACATCAAGGACGGTTTCGCGTACGTCATCCGGCTGCCGTGGATGGCCGGTGTGATGCTGCAGGGCACGTTGCACATGGCGATGGTGGCGGCACCCGTCGCGGTGATGCTGCCCATCCTGACCGGGCCCGAGGGCTGGTTCGGCTACATCTCGGCGGCTGAGGGGGGCGGGGCCTTCCTGGGTGCGATGCTGGCCTCGTCGATCCGTACGCGTTCGCCGGGCTGGGTGGCGACCTTCGTGCTGCTGCTCCAGCTTCCGCAGACCGTCCTGCTGGCGATGGACGGGCATCCGGCGTTGATTCTCGTCGCCTCCGCGCTGACCGGGTTCGGACTGGCCACGTTCGCGGTGCTGTGGACCACCGCTCTGCAGAGGACCGTCCCGCGTGGGCGGCTCGGGCGGGTGTTCTCCATCGATCAGCTGACCGTCTTCGGTCTGATGCCCGTGGGATACCTCCTTGCCGGCTGGCTCCTGGAGAGGCTGGGTCCCGCCACCCTGGGTTGGGTGGCGACGGTGATCCTGGTGGTGTCGACCCTGATGGTGCTTCCGCTGCCAGGGCTGCGCCGGCTGGGCATGGAGGAGGAACGGGTGCCCGATCTGGCGGTCGAGGGTGTGGGGCGATGAGCGGAACCGGGCGGCACCCGGAAGCCAATCGTCTCCTCGGCCTGGAACCGGTGCTCTACAGGGACCTGCCGATGATGGTGGCGCCCGCCCCCGCCGACACGGAAGTCGCCGTGTGGTGGCCCCAGCCGAACGAGATGCCCTCGCTCACCGCATCCTGGCGGGACGCCACCGCCACCCGGCTGCTGCACGCCGTCTACCTGTCCGAGGCTGACGGAGAACCGCGGTGAAGGCCATCTTCGAGGGTGGCCGCAGCTGGCGCGTCCACTCCACCGGCGGGGTCAGGGTGGCGGTGGACCCGGCCTGGCTCGATGACGTGGGATGGACCGACTCCTACCGCTACGTGTTCCACCCACCCAGACACCTCGACCACGGCGCGATGCCGCCGGTCGACGCGGTGGTCATCACCGGTGCCCGCCCGGAACAGCTGGACCTGCAGACGCTCCACGAGCTCGATCGGCAGGTGGTGGTGGTGGTGAGCCCGCTGCTGCCGGCGGTGGCCGCCGAAGCGATCGAGGTCCTGGGGTTCGTCGCGATCCGCGGGTACGTCGACCACGACGTCTCCGTCGGTGACCTCGTGCTGCGATTCGTGGCGCCGGCGCCGGTCAGTACCGCGGCCCTGCCGACCGCCGGGCTGATGGTCCGCGAAACCGGCTGCCCATCGGCGTTCTACCTGCGCGGCGACGGTCCCTGTCGAGCCGATGGAGTGCCTTCGGACGAGGGCTCGGTGTTCGAGGTGCGCCACGGCGGGGCCGAGCGGGCGCCCGCGTCAGATGGCGACGGGCTGCACCTTGGCAGCGGCGTGCGGCACCCGGCGGTCGACCGGTCGGTGTTCGACGGTTGGGTGGCGCAGGGCTCCGGGCCCGGGGCCGCCGCACCGTGCGTGGTCCGTGCCGGTGACGCCTGGGACATCGACGTGGTCGTGAAGCCGGCAGCCGCCGCGGAGTGGGTCTCGCCCGGCCACGAACAGGAGCTGGGTGAGCTCGTGCTCCCCCTGTCCGCACGGCCGAGAAGCGACCGCGAAGGACGCGACCGCCACGAACTCGTGCTCGACGAGCTTCCCGGCCTGGCGAGGGACCTGACGCTGTACCCGCCGGGCGGTCCACGGCGCGCGCACTGGGCGCAGGGCACCCACGACGGCCTCGGGCCCAAGACCTTCCTGCTCACCCTCATCGAAGGTCCGGCGGGTACCCGCTGCCAGTACGCGCTCGACGTCACGCGGTCCGGGTTCGTGCCGTTGTATGAAGCCGCCGAGACGGCCCGGGACCGGTTCCCGTGTGGACTCACCCTCTGCTTCGACGATTTCGTCGCCATCCTGCGAGGTGAGCTGTACGCCGCGGACGTGTTCGCGTCGTCCCACGTGTGGAGCCGTGACGCGGATCCCGAAGACGTCCGGCGGACACTGGCGGACCTGTTCAGCGTCGCCCGACCGCAGCTCCTCAGACGTGTGCTGATATCCCAGGCCAACGCGCTCGTGGCCGGGTGGGCGCCAGCGGCACTGCTCGAGGTGCGGGAACCGGGTGGGACCTCATGACGGTATCGATCAGCCGCGTCTCGTCCGTCGTCATCTTCTCCGAGGAATGGCTTGCGATCGCGCACTGGTGGGCCAACCTCACGCGGCAGCCGCTGGTCCGCTTCCCCCGTTCGGCGTCGATCGACCTGGCCGGGGTAGAGATCGTGTTCTCCCCGACGGACGAACGCAATCCTCCCGGCGGTTCGCCGCTGCCGTACCTGTGGGTGGCGGACTTCAACGACGCCCGCCGTGAACTCGCCAACCGGGGCTGCCTGGAGATACACCGGCCGCTGGCCGTGCAGGGTGGCAGGCAGATCACCCAGTTCCGCGATCCCTTCGGCAACATCTTCGGCATCGAGGGCGCCCTGTCCGGGCCGGACGAGCTGTGGCCGGAGGTGGTGCAGGAGATGCGTGAGCTGAGGGAACTCTATGAGTGAAGGCGCCCGCGTCGCGGCGACCTGGAGGGTGGCCGACGTCGACCCACCCGCTGCACCGCCGAGGGAGCACCTCGCCCGGCACCACGGGCAGACCCGCAGCGACCCGTGGCAGTGGATGGAAGACCTGTTCACCCCCGAGGTCTTCGCCGTCGTCCAGGCCAACAACGCCTACACCACGGCGATCCTGGAGCCGCTGGAGAGCACGGCCGCGGACGCCGAGGCGCAGATCAGGTCCTGGACGCCGCAGGGCACGCGCTCGGTGCCCGTCGCGAAGGGGCAGTGGCTCTACTACAGCCGTACGGCCGATGGATCCGCGGCGGTGCTCCGCTGCCGCAGCCTGGTCGACCCCGACTCGGGCGAGGCCGTGCCACAGACCGAACAGGTCGTGCTCGACGAGGCCGCGCTGTCAGCCGGGCAGCCGCACTTCGCGCTCGGTGTCTACGACGTCTCGCCGGACGGTCGTCTCCTGGCGTACGCCGTCGACCTTGTCGGCGACGAGCGGTTCCACCTGCGTTTCCGGGACGTCGCCGCCGGCTCCGAGCTGCCCGTCCAGGTCGACGGGGTCACGTACGGCGGCGCCTGGGATGCCGCCGGCGAGCACTACTTCCACCTCGTCACGGACGCCACCGGCCGGGCCTTCCAGGTATGGCGTCTCACGCTGGCGACGGGCGAGCGGACCCTGGTGTACGAGGAGCCGGACGAGTCGTCGTGGCTCACCGTCGACCTGTCACGTAGTGAGAGGTACGTCTTCATCGAGTCGGACAGCCACGTCGGCAACCAGATCTCCGTGATCGACGCACTGGCGCCACGGTCCGAACCGTTCCTCCTGGGGCCGGCACGACGTGCCGGCACGCATCTCCAGGCCGACCACCGGGAGGGGCAGTTCTGGATCCTGGCCAACTCCGGTGACGAGACCTCCCGGCTGTGGCACTGCCCGGCCGGGGCCCCGGCAGAGCCGACCGAGGTGGTGTTCGGCGACGCGCGGGAGACGAAGCTGCTGACCGTCGACGCGTTCGCCGGACACGTGGTCCTGCAGACGTACTCGCCCGGCCACCGGGGGATACGGGTCATCGACGCCGACAACGTCGTGACCGACCTGGCGCTGCCCGCCGCGACGACGTGGGTGAGTGTGAACGGCAATCCGGACCACCACTCGCGGCTCGTACGGTTCACCGCCTCCTCGGTCGTCTGCCCGCCGATCACCGCGGCGTACGACCCGCACAGCCGCAGCACCGACATCGTGGACAGGGCGGTGGTTCCCGGTTGGGATCCGGCCAGGTACGAACAACTCGACCTGGTGGCCCACGGTCGTGACGGGACGGCGGTGGCGTTGACCGTGGTGCGGCAACGTCGCAGCGCTGGTGCGCCACCGCCACCGCCACCGGGCGCGGTGCTCGAGGTCTACGGTGCCTACGGTGCCGTCGTACCGCTGGACTTCGATCCCGCGCGGCTGCCGTTCCTCGACCGTGGCGGCATCTACGCGTTCGCTCATGTCCGCGGTGGGGGAGAGGGGCCACCCGGTTGGCACGAGGCTGGCCGTGGCGAGCACAAGGCGACCAGCGTGAACGATTACCTGGCCTGCGTGGAGGCACTCGTCCGAACCTGTGACCTGCCACCGGGGCGCGTCGTCGCCAGCGCCGCGTCCGCCGGTGCCCTCGTCGCGGCTGCCGCCTGCAACACCTCGCCGGAATCGTTCGCCGGGCTGGTGCTCGACGTTCCGTTCCTCGACCCGCTCGGCACCCTGCTCGACTCCGAGGCGGCGCTCACCACTGTCGACCGGGCGGAGTGGGGCAACCCGCTGGCCGACGCGCGCGCCTACGCCGCCATCAGCGCCTACGCGCCCTACGACAACATCTCTTCCCGCGAGTACCCGCCGGTGCTGGTGTTCGCCGCGCTGAACGACAGCAGGGTCGGGGCGCACGAAGCGCTCAAGTACGTGTCCCGCCTGCGCGAGCAGGCCCACGGCGGACCGTTCCTGCTGTCGACGGACCTGTCAGCCGGCCACGGCGGCAGCACCGACCGCGACGCGCGTAAGCGAAAGGCGGCGCTCGTCTGCGCCTGGGCACTGAAGGCACTCCACCAGGTGCCGTGACGCCTACTCCTGAAAGGACCCGCTCGTGTCGAGACGACCAGTTCCACCCCCGGATCGCCTGCTCGCGGGGATGCACGGCGAGGCGGACCACCGAGGGTTCCTCGCCACACACGTGGCGTTCCGGGACGAGACCGGAGCACCCGTGCTCAAACTCGTGGACACCGGCAAGTCCGTGCTCTGCATGGTGGAGCGGCGGTGTCAGGCGTGCGGGTTCGACATCGCCCGTGACGACCTGATCATTTTCGTCGGATACAGCGAAGATGTGACCTTCAAGGAGCCGCCCCTGCACCTCGACTGCGGTGTCTACTCGCTCGGCATGTGCCCGGCCCTCATCACCCGTCATCGCCGCGAACAGCTGCGCATCGTGGTCTGCCGGGACTACGAGTTCCTACCGAAGAGCGAAGGCCGACCGCCCCGGTGCCGGCCGCTACCCGGGGCCGACGAACACGGCCGCGAAACGCCCCCCGTCGAGTACACCGTGGAGGAACTCCACCGGATGCTCGCCGAACGGGCGTCGGGCCAGCACGAGTGATCATCCGATCGGCATCACCGAGCTGGTGAGCAGGTCGGCCACCTCCGCCGGCAGCTCCAGGTCGACGCTGGCGAGCTGGGCCCGTACCTGGTCGGCGTCACGTGCGCCGAGAAGCACACCGGCGACCCCCGGGCGGTCGCGAACCCAGGCCAGCGCCACCTCGGCGCAGCTGCGGCCCAGCGCCCCCGCGACGAGGTCGAGTACCTCGAGCGCCGCCGGCACCTCGGGAGCGGACAGAAAAGGCGCGATGAACGGGGAGTATCGGGGGTCAGCGCCTCTGGTACCGGGCGGCACACCCCGGTGATACTTCCCCGTCAGGACCCCGCTGGCCAGTGGCGACCATGCCAGCACCCCCGCACCGTGCGCACGGACCCGCTCCGCGACGGCTTCGGCCGCCCGAACCAGCAGCGAGTACTGGAGCTGCACCCCGCTGATCGGCATGCCGATCCGCTCCGCGACCGCGAATGCCTCGTCCACCTGGCGGGGCGTGTAGTTGCACACCCCCACCGCCCTGGCACGGCCCGAATCACGTGCGACACGTAGCGCCTCGACGCTTGCCGGCAGTGGTGTCGCGTCGCTCCAGGCGTGCAGCTGCCACAGGTCGACATGGTCCGTACCGAGACGCCGCAGCGACGCGTCGAGCTGGGCCAGCAGGGCATCGGGGGTGGTGTCCACGCCGTTCGCGGTCACGCCGGCCTTGGTGCTGACGACGACGGCGTCACGCGGCACCGACGCGAGCAACCGGCCGAGGATGCGCTCGGCGTTACCGTCCGTATAGACGGCTGCGGTGTCGACGAGCGTGCCGCCCGCATCGAGGAAGCACCACAACTGCTCCCGTGCGGAGTCCTCGTCGGTCTCGTGGCCCCACGTCCACGTGCCCAGGCCGTAGCCGGAGACGGCCAACCCGCCCAGGGGCCTCAGCTGCATCCTCTGCCACTCACACCGGCACGCCGCAGCGGCGGCGCAGGTCGGCGGGGAGCGCATCGACCACCCCGCTGCTCACCAGATCGGACCGGAACCGCTGTGCCAGGTCGTCATTGGTGGCCGTCCGTTGCCGCACCACCGGAGACGTCACCACGGACTGCCGGGGAAGGCCGAGGTACTCAAGGACACCGTTGACCGAGCCAGCCAGATCGTCGTCCAGCTCCTCGTAACTCAGGGTGTAGGGTGCTGTGTCGCGCTCGGCGAAGAACGGGCTCCACCCGTGCTCGATGACCGCCAACGCCTGCAGGGTGTCCAACAGGACGTCGAAGTCGTAGGCCGGGGTCCCCGCCACGGCGTCGCGAAATTCGTCGTCGTCGGTGTGGCCCGTCCCGGCCCAGCGCACGTATTCCTTGGTCACCGAGGCGAGATAGCTGGACACCGTCTGCAGGACCAGGTCGTCGCGGTAGAGGCGGATGAACCGCACATCCTGCCGGCCATCGAGAACGGCGAGTGGATCGACACCGAGGTTGTCACGCGACCACTCGACCTGATTCCAGTGCAGCTTGAGGGCGAGCACTCCGCCGCTGTCCGCCTCGGCGCGCACTCTGCGGAGATACGCCGACGGGTCCGTCAGCCGCGGCTCGTCCATCGTGGACTGCGGTGCCCGTAGGTCCCAGGTGCCGGCCAGATGGTGGATGCGTGGACGGCCGAACCACTCCCGCGGTGAGCCGGCGCCCCGAACGCGCCCCAATGCCTCGCAGAGGTAGGTGCTGCCGACGCGCGGAGTGGCGCAGACAACGTAGGTCAGCGACACCGGCGACCTACTTGATCGCGATGATGGCGAGAAGAAAGCCCAGGCGGGCGAGCGCGTTGACGCCGGTCGTCCCCGGCTCCACGGGAACCCGCTCGATCACGATTCGCCGGTAGTGGCTGTAGAGTTTTTCCTGTTGAACCTCGTCGATGGTCGGCAGGATCCAGAACAGCGCGACGGCGGCCCCCGGCTTGAGGTGCGATGCCGCCTCGACGAGGAAGGAGACATTCTCGTCGACCAGGGCGGGCACATCCTCGGCGTAGGTGTCGAAGAAGATCCCGTCGGCCTCCGCGAACAGGCCTGCCTGATTCTGCCAATAGTCGTGCACGGGCCGGATGTCAGCCTGGGGGCGCTCGGCCCGCCACTGCTGCAGGCGCTCGAACATCTCCGGGTGGGGTTCGATGATGGTGTGGCGCTCGATCTTCTGGTCCTGGAGAGCACCTGCGGAGATCCCCATGCCGAAGCCGACCTCGATGATGCGGGTCCGCTCCAGGTTCGCGAGCAGGATCTCTGCCATCCGTTGCATGAGCGGGGTCTCCCACCGCTTCATCACCTTGTAGTGGTCGTCGACGACGAGTTGATCGGCTTCAAGACGCGAGGGGAGGCGATGCCAGCCTGAATCGGGCTTCACGGCAGCCAAGTTAGCACCATCCGCGCCGGCGCGTGGGGCACCGATGCCGGCGCTCCTGGCGAGGTCGGCGGGCATTGCCGAACAATTCCCGGGGGCGGGTGCCGACGGTGGGCGGCGATGAGCCCAGAAGACGCACCTCGATGCATGGCTCTTATTTCAGTTCGTGCCGGGACGCCACAGGAACGTGGCGTGCGGCCGAATTCGAACGACGTGTACCAGGTTCCGCGATCCGAATGTGGACCGGTCGAGGGAGTGGGCTCGACCGGTGGGCTCAGCGCGTCGGGACCAGCAGGGCGTGCAGGGCCTGCGGATCCGTCACCTCGGGCAGGTCGCGGGCGGCGAGCCAGGCCGCGGCGGCGGCGCCGTCGCCGGCGCTGTGTAGCGGCGCGTCGGGCCACCGCCGGCCGACCTCGACCCGGACCGCCGCGGCGAGCGGGGTGTCGCCGGTCAGCAGGCCGCCGCCGAACACGATGGGGGAGACCTCACCCGCCGGGCGGATCCGCGCCGCGCTCTCCGCCAGGTGCGCGGCGGCCTCGTCGATGAGCCCACAAGCGACCGGCTCGTCGTCGACGGCGGCGGCGACCACGAGGGGCGCGAGCCGGGCCAGTTCCACGGGGGGTCGCCGGGTCACCGTCTGGACCAGGGCGTCGACGGTGTCCCGGGGGCGGGCCGCCACCTCGGCGGAGCCGAGCAGTTCGGTGAGCACCCCGGTCGCCAGCCGGCCGGGTGCGTGCCCCCGGTCGAGGTCGGCCAGCAGCCGGCGGACCGCCTCCCGGCCCAGCCAGAAGCCCGAACCCGCGTCGCCGAGCAGCCAGCCGTGACCGTCGGCGACCCGGTCCAGCCGCAGCTCCCGGACCCCGGCGGCGATCGCCCCGGTGCCGGCGATCAGCACCGTGCCGTCCGGGCTGGCGGTGCCCGAGGCGTACGCGACCAGCGCGTCGCCGTGCACCGCGTACGGGCAGCGCAGGCCGGCGTCGCGCCAGGCCCGGTCGAAGGCGTCGCGGCCCGCCGGATCGGCGAGCAACCGGCCCGCCCCGGCCAGCCCGATCGTGCCGCCACGCACCCGGGCGGGATCGACGCCGGCGAGCGCCTCCCGCAGGGCGGCCAGGAGTTCGCCCGCAGCCCGTTCGGCACCGTGGCTGGTGGGGTTTCCGCCGCCCGCCCGGCCACTGCTCAGCCGTCGCCCGTCGAGGGTCAGGGCGGTCGCCCGGGTGGACGTACCCCCGACGTCGAGGCCGACCACGACGCTGTCGGACATCCGCACCCACCTCTCGATCGACGCCGCGTTCATGCTGGTCGGCCCGGCGGCGGTGGGCAAGGGGCGGACAGGCTCGGGAGCCGTGCGCCAGGTAACAGTTTGAAAACTTCGCCCGCAGCCTTGACACGGAGGGGCCTTTAGTAAGAACTTTTACCACTAACAGTTAACACTCTTTTCCGAAAGGTGCCCCATGGTTGATCACGAGGTGGACACCTCCGCGGGGACCGCGGTGGTCGACGCCGGCGCGGTCGACCGGCGGGGTGCGCTCGGGGTCGGCTCCGACGGCGTGCTGGCGCGGGTCCGGGCCGGCGCGGGCGAGCTGACGGGGGCACTGCGCCGCGTCGCCGAGCACGTGCTCAGCGACCCGGAGGCCGCCGCCCGGGCGACGATCGTGGAGTTGGCCGAGCGAAGCGGCACCTCCCCGGCGACGATCACGCGGTTCTGCCGGGCGATGGGCTTCGACGGCTACGCCGACCTGCGACTCGGCATCGCCGCGGAGACCGGCCGGGCCCGTTCGGCGGGCTGGACCGTCGACATCGGCCGCGAGATCCAGCCCAGCGACCCCCTCTCCCGGGTGCTCGACCAGATCATGGCCGCCGACACCCGCGCCATGCACGACACCGCCGCGCTGCTCGACCTCGCCGAGGTGGAACGGGCCGCCGTCGCCATCGCCGGGGCGTCGAGGGTGAACATCTTCGGGGCCAGCGGCAGCGCCCTGGTCGGCGAGGAGATGCAGTTCAGCCTGCACCGCATCGGGGTGGCGGCCTGGGCCTGGAACGACGTGCACGAGGGCCTCGCCAGCGCGGCCCTGCTGCGCCAGGGCGACGTGGCACTGGGCATCTCGCACACCGGCCAGACCCGGGAGACCATCGAGATGCTCGCCGAGGCGGGCAGCCGGGGCGCGACCACCGTGGCGCTGACCGGGTTCCCGCGCTCGCCGCTGGCCGAGCTGGCCGACATCGTGCTGCTCACCGCGAGCCAGACCACCACCTTCCGCCCCGACGCGCTCTCCGCCCGGCACCCGCAGCTGGTCGTGCTCGACCTGCTCTACATCGCCGTCGCCCAGCGCACCCACGACCGCGCCCACGCGGCCTTCCGGCGTACCGCCCAGGCCGTCGACGGGCACAAGGCCGCGAAGGGGGCCACCGCATGATCAGCGCCCAGGGGTACGCCGACGCCGTCCGCCCGGTGCTCGACCGGCTCGTCGACGCCAGCGCCGACGCGATCGGCGCCGCCGCCGACCTGATCGCCACCAGCCTGCGCTCCGGCGGGGTGCTCCAGGCGTTCGGCGCCGGCCACTCCGAGGCGTTCGCCGCGGAGCTGGTCGCCCGGGCCGGCGGCCTGGTGCCCACCAACCGGCTCTCCCTGCACGACCTGGTGCTGCACGGCGACGCGCCGCGGGACGTGCTCGCCGACCCGAAGCTGGAGCGCGACCCCGCCATCGCCCACCAGCTCTACGCGCTGGCGGCCCCGCAGCCGCGGGACGTGTTCGTGGTGGCGTCGCAGTCCGGCATCAACGGCTCGGTGGTCGAGCTGGCGACGCTGGTCACCGGACGCGGCCACCCGCTGATCGCGGTCACCTCGGTCGCGCACACCGCACGGGTCGCCCCGCGGCACCCGTCCGGCCGGCGCCTCGCCGACCTCGCCGACGTCGTGCTGGACAACGGCGCGCCGTACGGCGACGCACTGCTGCCGCTCGAGGGCGGCGGCGCGGTCTGTGCGGTCTCCTCGGTCACCGCGGCGCTGCTGGCGCAGCTGCTGACCGCCGAGGTCGTACGACGGTTCCACCAGGCCGGGGAGGTACCCCCTATCTACCTCTCCGCCAACGTCCCCGGCGGGGACGAGCACAACCACGCCCTCGAGTCGAGGTACGCCGGGCGCCTCCGGCGGACCGCCTGACCCGAACATCCCAAGGAGAGACGACGATGTCGATTACCCCCGACAACCCGGCCGACCTGAGCCGCCGGACCGTGCTGCGCCGGGCCGCCGCCGTGGGTCTGCTCGCCACCCCGGCCGTAGGCCTGCTGAGCGCCTGCGCGACCAGCGGCGGCGACGAGAAGAACGAGCAGGTCGCGGACGGTAAGAAGAGCGCCACCAACCCGCTCGGGGTGGCCGAGGACGCCCCCATCGAGGTGGTCATCTTCAACGGTGGCTACGGCGAGAAGTACGCCACCGACGTGCACCAGCCGCTGTACAAGAAGGCGTTCCCGAAGGCCGAGATCAAGCACCAGTCGACCCAGGCCGTCTCCACCGTTCTCCAGCCGCGGTTCGCCTCGAGCAACCCGCCGGAGTTCGTGAACAACTCCGGCGAGAAGATGATGGACTTCGGCGCCCTGGTCGCCGACGGCCAGCTCCAGGACCTCACCGAGCTGTGGGACGCCCCGTCGGTCGACGACCCGAACAAGAAGGTCCGCGACACCGTGGTGCCGGGCACCGTCGACGTCGGGTCCTTCAACGGCAAGCCGTACGTCCTGTACTACGTCTCCACCGTCTTCGGCATCTGGTACTCGGGCAAGCTGTTCAAGGACAACGGCTGGGCGCCGGCGAAGGACTGGTCCGAGTTCACCGCCCTGCTCGACAAGATCAAGGCCAAGGGCATCACCCCGTACGGCTACGCCGGTGCGAACGCCGCGTACTACCAGTGGAACGTGATCCTCACCCACGCGGCGAAGATCGGCGGCACCGACGTGCTGAAGAACATCGACAACCTGGAGGACGGCGCCTGGCAGCAGGACGCGGTCAAGCAGGCCGCCACGGCGTGGGCCGAGATCGGCGCCAAGTACGTCGACAAGAGCTTCGAGGGGCTCAAGCACACCGACGTGCAGCTGCGGCAGAACCAGTACAAGCTGGCGTTCTACCCCAGCGGTGACTGGCTGGAGGGCGAGCAGAAGAAGGACACCCCGTCCGGCTTCGACTACCAGCTGATGCCGGTGCCGAGCCTGTCCGCCTCGGACAAGCTGCCGGCGACGGCGCTGCGGGCGACCGCCGGTGAGGGCTACTTCGTCTCGGCCAAGAGCAAGAACCCCAAGGGCGGCCTGGAGTACATGCGCCAGATGCTCTCGGTGGCCGGCGCGAAGGGCTTCACCGAGACGGTCAAGGCCCCGACCGTGGTCACCGCCGGCTCGGAGGGCTTCGCCTTCCCGCCCGGCGTGGCCAGCTCGCAGGCCGCGCTCAAGGCCGCCGGCCAGGACGTGTTCAACATCTACTTCGACGGCTGGTACAAGGAGCTCGACACGGAGGTCCGCACGGCCACCAACGAGCTGATGTTCGGCCGGATCAAGGCGGACGCCTTCGTGGAGCGCATCCAGAAGCGTGCCGACGCGATCAAGAAGGACAGCTCCATCACCAAGTTCAAGCGCTGATCGGGGCGTGAGGGTCATGCGGCACGGCAAGTATCCGTTCGTGATCGGGTTCCTCTTCGTCCCGGTCACGCTGTACGTGGTCTTCGTCATCGCGCCGTACGCGCAGGCGTTCCAGATCTCGATGACCAACTGGCGGGGGTTCTCCGCCCCGCAGTGGGTGGGCTTCGACAACTACCGGAGGTTGTTCGACGACGACAACTTCTGGAAGGCCGTCCAGCACCACGGCGTACTGCTGCTTGCCCTGCCGCTGATCACCATCGCCATCGCGCTGTTCTTCTCGTTCATGCTCAACGTGGGCGGGAAGAGCAGCGGCGGGCAGCGCCAGGGAGTCTGGGGGTCGAAGTTCTACCGGGTGGTGTTCTTCTTCCCCCAGGTCCTGGCGGTGGCCATCATCGCGGTGCTGTTCCAGATGGTCTACCGGCCGAACGAGTCCGGCCTGATCAACGGTGTGCTGATGAAGCTCGGCTTCGACCCGGTGCTCTTCCTGATCCGGCCGAACCTGGCGCTCTGGTCGATCATCGCGGTGCTGGTCTGGCAGGCGGTCGGCTTCTACGTGGTGCTCTTCTCGGCGGGCATGGCCTCGATCCCGGGCGAGATCTACGAGGCCGCCGAGATCGACGGGGCGAGCCGGGTGACGCTCTTCTTCCGGGTCACCCTGCCGCTGCTCTGGGACACCCTCCAGGTCGCCTGGGTCTACCTGGGCATCGCCGCCTTCGACGCGTTCGCCATCGTCTCGGTGCTCTCCGTGGACGGCGGCGGCCCTGACGGCGCGACCACGGTGCTGGCCATGGAGATCTACCGCAACGCCTTCGTCTACTCGAAGTACGGCTACGCCTCGGCTATGGGCGTGGCGTTGTTCTTCCTCACCCTCACGTTCGCGGCGTTGACGCTGCGGCTGACCAAGCGGGAAAGCGTGGAGTACTGATGAACCCGCAGACGACGCTGCCGCCGACACCGGCGGCACTACCGCCGAAGAACGTCAAGCCGGGCGCCGCGGGCAAGCGCGGGGGCGGGGGCCGACGCTCGGAGGTACGGTTCTTCGCCAGCCTCGGGCACGTGGCGCTCGCGGTCTGGGCGGTGATCGTGATCGTGCCGATCCTCTGGACCTTCCTCGCCTCGTTCAAGAACACCACGGAGATCTTCAGCAGCCCGTGGACGCTCCCGGCGGAGCTGCGGTTCGAGAACTACGCCCGGGCGTGGACCAAGGCCAACGTCGGCCGATACTTCCTGAACAGCGTGATCGTGGTGACGTTCAGCGTCCTCGGCACCATGCTGTTCGGTTCGATGGCCGCGTACGTGCTGGCGCGTTACAAGTTCTGGGGCAACCGGGCGGTCTACTACCTGTTCGTCTCGGGGCTGGCGTTCCCGGTCTTCCTCGCCCTGGTGCCGCTCTTCTTCGTGGTGAAGAACCTGGGGCTGCTGGACACCCACACCGGGCTGGTGCTGGTCTACATCGCCTACTCGCTGCCGTTCACCGTGTTCTTCCTGACCGCGTTCTTCAAGACGCTGCCGACGTCGGTCGCCGAGGCGGGGATGATCGACGGATGCTCGCACACCCGGCTGTTCTTCCAGGTGATGCTGCCGATGGCGAAGCCGGGCCTGATCAGCGTGGGGATCTTCAACATCATCGGCCAGTGGGCGCAGTACCAGCTGCCGCTCGTGCTGCTCTCCAACGCCAAGGAGAAGTGGGTGCTCACCCAGGGCATCGCGGACATCTCGGTGAACGCCGGCTACGAGGCCGACTGGTCCGGCCTCTTCGCCGCCCTGACCATCGCCATCCTCCCGATGATCATCGTGTACGCGATCTTCCAGCGCCAGATCCAGTCGGGCCTCACCTCGGGCGCGGTGAAGTAGACCCGGGCGGGTCAGGGGTGCCAGGAGCGCCACAGGGCGGCGTACGGGCCGTCGGCCCGGACGAGCTCGTCGTGACTGCCGAGCTCGGTGATCCGGCCGCCCTCCAGCACCGCCACCCGGTCGGCGTCGTGAGCGGTGTTGAGGCGGTGCGCGATCGCGATGACGGTCCGCCCGGTGAGCAGGGCGGCCAGGGCCCGCTCGGTGCGCCGGGCGGTCGTCGGGTCGAGAGCGGCGGTCGCCTCGTCGAGGATCAGCGTGTGCGGGTCGGCGAGCACCAGCCGGGCCAGCGCGAGCTGCTGGGCCTCGGCGGCGCCGAGCTGGTGCGCCCCGTCGCCCAGCAGGGTGCCGAGGCCGTCGGGCAGGCGGGCGTGCCAGTCGGCGCCGACCGTGGCCAGCGCCGCGCGCATCCGGTCATCGG
Source organism: Micromonospora sp. AMSO12t (assembly GCF_008806585.1). NCBI lineage: Bacteria > Bacillati > Actinomycetota > Actinomycetes > Micromonosporales > Micromonosporaceae > Micromonospora > Micromonospora sp. AMSO12t. Next base: position 17,908 of record NZ_WAAS01000021.1, on the reverse strand, counting down.
AGGCGTCCGGGGCGGCGAACGCGAGGTTGTCGCGTAGCGAGCCGATGAACACGTGGTGTTCCTGGGTGACCAGGGCGATGCGCCGCCGGCGTTCGGCCGGGTCCAGGTCGGTGACCGGGCAGCCGCCGACGCTGACGACCCCCTCCCGGGGCGCGTCGATCCCGGCGAGCAGCCGCGCCAGGGTGGACTTCCCGGCCCCCGACGGCCCGACGAGCGCCAACCGTTCGCCGGGCCGCACCTCGAGGTCGATGCCGTGCAACACGTCGGGTCCGCCGCCGTACGCGAACCGGGCTCCCCGGACGACCAGCCGCTCGTCCACCGGCGCGGCGGCCCGACCGGGCCGCTCCGGCGGCACCTGACCGACGCCGAGCACCCGGGCGAACGAGGCGAGGCCGCGCTGTGCCTGCTCGGTCCACATGAGGATCCGGTCCAGCGGGTCGATCGCCTGCTGAAGGTAGAGCGCGGCGGCGACCACCGCGCCGAGGGAGACCGCACCCCGCGCGAGCAGGAGGCCACCGACCAGCAGCAGCGCGGCCACGGGCAGCGGGTGACTGGCCTCCACCACGCTGAAGAACACCGTGCGCAGCGCCAGGGTCTTCCGCCGGGCGGCCCAGACCCGGGCTATGCGCGCGGTGCCGTGCCCGATCCGTTCGTCGGCGAGGCGCAGCGCCTCGACCGTACGGGCGCCCTCCGCAGTGCTCGTCAGCGTCTCGGTCAGCTCGGCGGCGACCGCCCCCTCGGCCAGGTACGCCGGGCCGGCGCGCCGCAGGTACCACCGGGTGACCAGGGCGATCGTCGGCAGCCCGGCCAGCGCGACGAGCCCGAGCAGCGGGTGCAGCAGGAAGACCGCCCCGAACAGCAGCACCAGCTGCACCGAGGCGATGACGATGACGGGCACCACGTCCCGGACCGTGAGGCCGACGGTGGCCACGTCGACCGAGCTGCGGGTGGCGAGGTCCCCGGCGCCGGCCCGCTCGACGACGCCGACGGGCAGGTTCAGCGTCCGCTCGACGAACTCCTCGCGCAGCCGGGCCACGGCCCGCTCGCCGAAGCGGTGGCCGGCGTACTGCGCGTAGCGCGACAGCAACGTCTGCACCAGCACGGCCCCAGCGATCGCCAGGGCGAACCGGTCGACGGTGGCGACGCCGGCCCCCGCGGACACCCGGTCGACGATGCTGCCGAGCAGCCACGGCGGAGCGAGCCCGGCGACCGTGGCGGCGGCGTGCAGCGCCAGCACGACTCCGACCGCGCGCCGGTCCCGGGCGATCAGGCCCCGGGTCGCCCGGCGCACTGTGGCCCGGTCGGCGACCGGCAGCCCGCTCACCGCAGCGCCTGCTCGGCGTCGGCGTCGCCACGGGCCACGAGCCGCCGGTAGCCCGGGTCCCGGTCGAGCAGGTCGGCGTGTGAGCCGGTGGCGGCGACCCGCCCCGCGACCAGGTGCGCGACCTCGTCGGCCCGTCCCAGCAGCAGCGGCGAGGTGGTGAGCACGACGGTGGTCCGTCCGGCCCGCGCGCGGCGCAGCCGCTCGGCGATGCGCGCCTCGGTGTGCGCGTCGACCGCCGAGGTCGGCTCGGCGAGGATCAGCACCTCCGGTTCGGCGAGCAACGCCCGGGCCAACCGGACCCGTTGCCGCTGGCCGCCGGAGAGGGACCGGGCCCGGGTGTCCAGCGGGGTGTCGAGCCCGTCCGGCAGGGCGTCGACGACGTCCTCGGCCGACGCGGCGTGCAGGGCGGAGGTGATCCGCTCCCGGTCACCGTCGGGGCGAGCCCCGCGCAGCACCTCCCGCAGCGTCCCGGCGAACAGGTAGGCGTCGTGGTCGGCGACCAGGATGCGGGCCCGCACCTGGTCGAGTTCGACGGCGGTCAGCGGCACGCCGCCCCAGGTGGCGTCGCTGACGGCGTACCGACCGAGCCGGTCGGCCAGCGCGAGGGCGTCCGCCGGGTCGGCGGCGGCCACCGCGGTGAGGCGACCGGCCCGGACGGTCAACCCGCTCGACCGGTCGTGCAGGTCGGCGGGACCGCCGGGAGCCGGGACAGGGCCGGCTGGATCGCCGGGGGCCGCGACCGGGGTGGCGGGGCGGGCCGGCTGGCGGCTGCCGGGAACCGTCGCCGCGCGGGCACGGGCCGGCGTGTCGCGCGGCCCGCCCACGTTGTCCGGCTCGACGGCGAGCAGGGCGACGATCCGGCGGGCCGCGACCCGGCCCCGGATCAGTTGGTGGCCGCCCTCCAGCAGGAACCAGACCGGCACGACGAGAGTCGCGACGTAGCCGTAGACGGCGACCAGCTCCCCGACGCTGATGTCGCCGGTGACCGCCATCCGGGCCGACAGCCACACCACCGCCGCGAGGAACAGCCCGGGGACGGCCACCGTCGCCGCGTCGATCCAGCTGTTCACGGAACCCACGCGGTATCCCTCGACGAGCAGGTCGCGGGAGCGGGCCGCGTACCGGCGGGCGAACAGGCCCCGGCCACCCACCCCGGCGAGCACCCGCAGCCCGGCCACGATGTCGCCCGACCGGGCGGTCAGCTCACCCTGCTGCTGCCGGTAGACCGACTCCGCCCGCTCCAGCCGGCGCAGCAGGGGAGCGACGACCAGGACGACCGACGGCACGCCCACCAGCACGCAGAGCGCGAGCAGGGGCGAGATCGACCAGAGCACGACGGCGACGACCAGGTATGCGACCACCGCGCCGATGCCGGGCCCGGTCACCGTCATCACCTGCGCCGCCCGGTCGATGTCGGTGCCGCCGACCGTGGCCACCTCGCCCGCCGCGGCCCGGCGTGGCAGCACGGCGCCGACCCGGGACAGCCGGCGGAGCACCACGGCGGCGGAGCGCGCCTTCGCGTCCTCCCGGATGAAGGTCATCGTGCGGTGCCGCATGATGCCCAGCCAGGACAGCGCGACGCCAGCGACGACGATCGCCGCCACCCACAGGGCCAGGGCCCGGTTGTCGCCGGCCCGCAGTCCGTCGTCCACGGCGCGGGAGATCAGGTAGGGCCGGACCGCCAGGCCGGTCATCCAGGCCGCGCCGAACAGGCTGCCGCGCAGCACCCGCCACGGCTGGCAGCGGACCAGCCACCACAGGTACCGCATCGGCCCCCGGATGTCCGGGGTGCCGGGCTCGGGATGGGGGATCCGTGGTGGCACCGGTCAACGCTAGCGAGCCGGGCACCGCCGCACCGCCCCGTTTCCGCCGTACCGCGCCGTCGTTTCGTCGCTGGCGCCTGCGGCCGACCCGTCCCGGCGCGGGGGCACGCCGGGGTGGTTGGTGGGTGGAGTGTCGCAGGGGCGAGGCAGAATCACATCCGTGCTGGTGGCGGTGGTCTCGGACGAGCGGGGCGGGGGAGTGCTGCAAACCCTCGACGCCGCGGGGCAGCCCGTCGGCCCGGTGCAGCCGGTCACCGACCTGGCCGCGGCCGTCGCGGCGCGCGAGGCGGCGGACCGGCCGCGCTGGGTGTGGGCCTCCGGCGCGACCGTCTACCCGGCGCTGCTGCGCGCCGGGGTGCGGGTCGAGCGCTGCCACGACGTCGAGCTGACCGAGACCCTGCTGCTCGGCCACGCCGGCCGCTGGGGCGAGCCCCGTTCGTTCGCGGCGGCCTGGGCCCGGCTGACCGACACGCCGGTGCCGGCCGACCCGCCGCCCCGGCCGGCCGCGCCACCCGGCCACGGGCAGGCCGCGCTCTTCGACGCCCTGCCCGGCCCGCCGGGCCCCGGCGTCGAGGCACTGACCCGGGTGTACGCCGACCAGCTCGCCCGGATCGCCGCCACCGAGCATCCCGGCCGGTTCCGGCTACTGGTCGCCGCCGAGTCGGCCGGCGCGCTGATCGCCGTGGAGATGGGGGCCGCAGGGCTGCCCTGGCGGGCCGACGTGCACGACCGACTCCTCGCGGAGCTGCTCGGTGAGCCGTCGCCGGTGGGCGGCCCGCCCCGCCGGCTGGCCGAGCTGGCCGCGCGGATCGCCGACGCGTTCGGCGTACGCCAGCTGCACGCCGACTCCCCGGCGGAGCTGTTGCGGGCCTTCGCCCGGGCCGGGGTGGAGCTGCCCAACACCCGGGCCTGGGTGCTGCGCGGGGTGGACCACCCGGCGGTGCCGCTGGTCCTGGAATACAAGGAGCTCTACCGGATCTGGACGGCGCACGGCTGGGCCTGGCGCGACGCCTGGGTGCGCGACGGCCGGTTCCAGCCGGAGTACGTCCCGGGCGGGGTCGTCTCCGGCCGCTGGGCCACCCGGGGCGGCGGCGCGTTGCAGATCCCCAAGGTGATCCGGCGGGCGGTGGTGGCCGATCCGGGCTGGCGGTTCGTGGTGGCCGACGCCGGCCAGCTGGAGCCGAGGGTGCTCGCCGCGGTCTCCGGCGACGCCCGGCTCGCCGCCGCCGGTGGTGCCGGCGACCTCTACGCCGCCCTCGCCCAGGACGCCTTCGGCGGCGACCGGCCCCGGGCCAAGGTGGCGCTGCTCGGCGCGATGTACGGGCAGACCGGCGGGGCGGCGGTGCCGGCGCTGGCGGTGCTGCGGCGCAGCTACCCGACGGCCTTCGGCTACGTGGAGGCGGCGGCCCGCACGGGGGAGGCCGGCGGGCTGGTGCGCTCCTGGCTGGGGCGCACCTGCCCGCCCGGCACGGCCGGGTTCGGCGACCCCGACGCCGACCTGCCCGACGGCGGCGACGATCCGCAGTCGCCGCGGGCGCGGGCGGCCCGGTCCCGGGGACGGTTCACCCGCAACTTCGTCATCCAGGCCACCGCCGCCGAGTGGGCCTCGACCCTGCTGGCGACGCTGCGCGGCCGGCTCGCCGCCACCGGCGGCGAACTGGTCTTCTTCCAACACGACGAGGTGATCGTGCACTGCCCGGCGGAGCGGGCCGACGCGGTCGCCGACGCGGTCACCCGGTGCGGGGAGCAGGCCGCCGCGCTGCTCTTCGGCGACACCCCGGTCCGCTTCCCGCTGGACCTCTCCGTCGTCGACTGCTACGCCGACGCGGCCTGACGGTTCCCGCCCCGGTCAGGAGACGGCGGAGCCGGGGTTGGCGGCGTCCCACGCGTGCCGTGACTCGGCGATGGCGTCCTTGTGCGCCAGCGACCAGTCGGCCAGCTGCCGCACCAGGTGGGTCAGGCTCCTGCCGCGCTCGGTCAGCTCGTAGGTGACGGTCACCGGGACGGTCGGGTACGCGGTGCGCAGCACCAGGCCGTCGCGCTCCAGGCGGCGCAGGGTCAGGGTCAGCATCCGCTGCGAGATGCCGTGGATGGCCCGTTGCAGCTCCCGGAACCGGCGGACGCCCGAGGAGAGCTCGACGATCGCGAGCACCGACCACTTGTCGCCGATGCGGTCGAGCACGTCGCGGATCCCGCAGTCCGGGTGCTCGGGCAGGCCGCAGGGCGCCAGCGCGTCGGTTACCGCCGTGTGCCCTGCCGACATCGAAGTGCCTCCTTGTGGCCGCGTCCGTGGTTCCCGACGATGAGGCTAGTTCCGATTCGGTACCACCGAAAGGCTCGCCACATGCTGCTGGTCACCGGCGCCTCCGGGCACCTGGGCTCCCTCATCCACGCCGGGCTGGTCGAGCGAGGGCTCGCCCCGCTCGCCGGCACCCGTACGCCCGGTCGCTTCGGCGACGCCGGGCGGAGCGTGGACTTCGACGACCCGGCGGGGCCGGACCTGACGGGCGTACGCGTGCTGGTGCTGGTCTCCGCCGGCTACGGCGAGGACGACGTCGTCACCGCCCGCCACGACCGGGCGATCGCCGCCGCCGAGCGGCACGGGGTGGCGCACGTGGTCTACACGAGCCTGGTCGGCGCCGGCGACCACCTTGCCTTCGCGCTCGCGCACCGGTGGACGGAGCGTCGACTGCGGGAGAGCCGGCTCGACTGGACGATCCTGCGCAACGGCCTCTACGCCGAGCTGTTCGGTCAGCTGGCCGCCCCGGTCGACGGCGCGGTCACGGCCCCGTTCGGCACGGGAGCGCTGGCCGCGGTGGCCCGACAGGATCTGGCCGACGCCGCCGTGCGGGTGGCCGCCGACCCGGCCGTCCATCGCGGCCGCACGTACGAGCTGACCGGGCCCGTCGCGCTCACCGCGGCCGGCGTCGCCACCGGGTTGGGCGTGGCCTACCGCCCGGTGTCGCTGGGCGAGCGGCGTGCCGCCCTGACGGGCCCGGGCCTGCTGCCGTTCCAGCCGGCCATGCTCATGTCGATCTACTCCGCCACGGCGGCCGGGTTCCTCGCGCGGACCCACGGCGACCTGGCGCGCCTGCTGTCGCGTCCGCCCCGCGACCCGATGCCGGTCGCGGTCGCCGCCGCCGGGGCGCCGTCCTGACCGTACGCACAGCCTCGACGGGGCTGCCCACCTTCGCGCCAGCCACGCCGGAGACGGGCGACGCGGTGCGGTTCCGGGCCGGTAACGGTTGCACTATTTTCCCTTTTCGCCCCGCTACCCGGTCTGCCTTCTCCTCGTTGCTCCCGATGTCCGTACGACGGAGCGGGCCGTGCCCTCGTGCCACGGCCCGCTCCACGGTGGAGGGGGCCCAGCTGAACCGGATCGCAGGAATGATCATCGCCGCGGGCGGGGGGCGCCGCATCGGCGGTCCCGAGGCGCTGCTGCACCAGGGGGAGAAGCCCCTGGTGAACCGGATGATCGACACGATGACCAAGGCGGGCTGCGAGCGGATCGTGGTCGTGCTCGGCGCCGCGGCCGACCAGGTCCGCGAGACGGCGGACCTGAGCCAGGCCACGGTGGTGATCAACCGGGCGTGGGGGACCGGCGTCGGCTCGTCCATCCGGGCCGGCCTCGCCGCGCTCGACGACGAGGGCATCGAGGCAGTCGTGGTGGTGCCGGTCGACATGCCCGGCCTGACCGCCACCGCCGTGCGTCGGGTCGTCGCGCTGCCGTACCCCGACGTGCTGGTCTGCGCCACCTACGACGGGCTGCGCGGCTACCCGATGCTGTTCGGACGCCGGCACTGGTCCGGCATCGCCACCCTGGCCAGCGCGGACGTGGGCGCCCGGCCCTACCTGCTCGCGCACAAGGACCAGATCGTCGACATCTCCTGCGACTCGGTGGCCGACGGCAGCCGGGTCGACACCCCGGAACTGATGGCGCTCTACGGGCTGACCGTTCCACCCCAGCGCATCGGCGCCTAGGTGACCGACAGTCGCGCGGCCCGGGGGGTCTCAGGGTGCGGCGCGCCGTACGACGAGTCCCGGTGAGGGCGTGGGCCCGGACGGACGGGCGACCTGCCGGGCGGCGGCCAGGATGTCCGGCTTCTGCGCGATGATCGGCGGGCCGGGGCACTTGTCGTGCCCCCAGGCCTTGCCTCCCATGCTGTGATGGCCGAGGCCTGTGCCCGACGGGTCGGCCGTCAGGGCGAGCGGGACGCCGCACTCCTCGTGCACCCTGGCGAAGATCCGGCCGAGGGCGGCGATCTGCTCGTCGGTCAGCCTCTCCCAGCCGGGATGGCTGGCGTGGTGCGGGCTGCCGACGCTGAACCCGGAGCACTCCACCGAGAGCCAGTGCCCGTTGCCGGCTCGCTGGGTCCAGGCCTTGTCCGCCGTGTCGACCATCTGCGCGATGTCACCCTCACGACTGACGATGAAGTGCGAGGAGGTTTCGGTGTCCGGGTCCTGCTGGTGGCTGATGGTGCCCTCATAGGTGCCGTCGGCGATGTGTACCACCAGGCCGCGAACCTCCACCATGCCGTTCGGGACCCGGTTGGCGGTGGGGCCGCGCCAGCTCGCGAGATCCTCCCAGAGGGCCATCGGATGCTCCTTTCGGCGGGCGCCGGTGCGGATGGCCGGCCGCGGGCTCGACAACCCGAACGTATCGTCGTCCCCACTCCCGTTGCCGGCGATTCGGCCGACTGGTCGTGTGCGCCCGGGGCAGGTCGCTGACGGCGGATCGCCCAGATCGGCCCTCCGCTCGGCCTGCACCCCGTCGGCGGCTGTCCGCTCCGGCCACCGCCCCCATGCCGGGCCGCTGTTCCGCTAGCGTCGGCGGGCGCGGCACCGCCGCCGTGGCACACCGCGGCGGGCCGCTGACGACGGGGGAGGCCGGCCGATGATCGGAATGTTGACCCGGCACATAGCCGGGGCGGTCGCCGCCTGGCTGGTGTACGTCGCCGAGGGGTCGTTCGGCCTCTTGGCGCGGCTCGCGTTGGCCCTGGTCGCCGACGCCGGCCCGGGCAGGCCACTGGCCAGGCCCTTCATGGTGCTGGACGCCGCCCTGCCGGGTGCCGTCCTGGTGCTGCTCGTGGTGGTGCCGGCGGTCGTCATCGGCGACGTCGCCCTCGCCCGCCGTGGCGCGTTCGCTCGCACGCTGGCGGCCTGCGGGGTGGCCGTGTTCCTCGTCGGCCTGTACGTCGCCGGCATCGCGGCCGTCACCGGGGCGGTCGTCGCCGACGCGGCGTTGGCCTGGTTTCTTACGACGACGGTCGTGCTCTGCCCGGTGGTGGTCCACGCGGCCGTGGTGCAGGGGGCGCGGGCGGCGACCGGGTGGCTGGCCCGCTGGTGCCGCCCCGGCTCGCCGGCCACGGTCGCTCCGTCCGCGTCCTCGGTGGACCACCCCGGCGGCTCTGAGGCCCCGTGACCACGTCCCGCCCGCCGACCGACCTCGTCCCCGCCGACGTGCCGGCCGGGCAGCTCACCCACAACATGCTCAACGGGGTGACCGACGGCATCTGGCGCACCCGCCGGGACGGGCGGTCGGCCGTGCTGAAACTCCTCACCCCGCCCGGTCGCCCCGGCCCGGCGCACTGGGCCGGCAGCGAGGAGCCGGGGCACTGGAACTACTGGCGCCGCGAGGTCGAGGCGTACCGCAGCGGGCTGGCCACCGCCGCGTACGCCGACGCCGGGCTGGCCGCGCCGACGGCGCTGGCGGTCGACGACCGGCCGGACGGCTCGGTCGCGCTGTGGCTGCCCGAGGTCGCCGGCCGGCCGGGCGTCGCCTGCACGCCCGCCGACCTCGGGGAGGTGGCCGTCCGGCTCGGCGCCGGACACGCCCGCTGGCTCGGCGACCCCGAGGCGCGGGAACTGGCGGCCGGCGGTCGCCCGCCGGACTGGCTGGCGCGCGACTGGCTACGCGACTACACGCTGAGCCGCCCGGTGGCCGCGCCGGTGCCGTGGGAGCACCCGGTCGCCGTCGCCGCCTGGCCGCGTTCCCTGCGCGACGCGCTGCGGGTGCTGTGGGAGCGGCGGCACGACGTGCTGGCCGCCACCGACCGGCTGCCGCGTACGCTCTGCCACCACGACTGCTGGCCGATGAACCTGGTGTTCGCCGCCGACGGCCCGGTGCTGCTGGACTGGTCCGGCGTCGGCCCGGGGCCGGTCGGCGAGGACGCGGCCAACCTGGTGCTGGACACCTTCCTCGACGGGCTGGTCGACGTCGCGCTGCTCGACGAGGTTGCCGCGACCGTGCCCGACCGGTACGCCGAGGGGCTGCGTGGCGCCGTCGCGCCGGGGGAGGTGGCCCGTGCCGTCCGGCTCACCGGGGCGGCCAAGTACTTCTGGCTGGCGCCGATGATGCTCGGCCGGCTGGGCCGCTCCGCCATCAGCGGCACCTACGACGCCCGCGACGAGGCGGAGATGATGGCGGGCCGCCGGCCCGTGCTTGAGCTGCTGGCCCGCTGGGCCGCCGAGGCGTGGGACTGACCGGGTGCGGGCAGGCCGTCAGACGTCGATGTTGAAGCGTTGCAGCACCGACGGGGCGACCAGCCCGGCCGCCGCGAGCACCGAGATCGCGGTCAGTACGGCCCGGACGACCACCACCTCGGTCTTGCTGCCGGCCCGCAGGGCGATCTTGTTCGGCAGCCCGATCGGCGTCCACATCCGACGCTTGATCGGAATCGGCCAGAGGATGGGCACCCCGGCCCGGGTGATCATGTCGCCGAGGATGTGCACGAAGCAGCCGACCCCGACGGCGGTGCCGATCAGCGGATAGCCCCGGCCGCCGGGCAGGTTGGCGAAGGTGTACCAGGCGGCGGCGGCCGACGCGAGGGTGACGATGACCCAGCCGGCGCGCTCCGCCCACTTGTCGAACAGGCCGCGCAGCGCCAGCCCGAACATGAAGAAGAGGATGCCGATGACGGCCCACTTGCCGTACGCGGCGCAGAGCGTGGTGGTGCCCCAGCCGACCAGCAGGGTGAACGGGATGGTGTGGGTCAACGTGCGGTGGCCGTTGTTGCGGCGCGGATCCTTGCTGAGCTTCGTCGCGTAGTAGACCCCGAGCGAGACCTTCTCCATCACCTCGGCGATGAAGAGCGAGAACACGCCGAAGGTGCGGGCGACGGTCGCCCCGCCCTGGTTGCGGGTCACCTTGCCGGACAGGTCGAGGTCGGGGAAGAGCGCCCCACCGGCGCAGACGGCGGTGCCGACGGCGAGCTCCAGCGGCGACTGGTGGTAGTCGGCGAACTGTTGCAGCGCCCAGGATCCGGTCAGCCACACCGCCGCGCCGGACAGCGCGTGCGACGGTCCCATCATGTCGGCTCACCCTCCCCAGGGATCTTGAGCGCCAAAACTACGCCACTGTAGTTCGCCGGCGCTCCGCAGGGGCATCGCCCGGACGGTCCACCGGGGACGGTGGCGGGGAGGGGTGGGTGGATCTGCCGCACCGGCAGGAAGTATGCCCTTGCCGGGCGGCAATCGGGGCCGGTCTGTCGGCCACCGGACGGTGGGGCGGCGGCGACGGCGGCTCAGCGGACGGCGCCGCCGACCGCGAGCAGGTTCCCCTCCGGGATGGTGATCTTCTGACGGGCCCCGCCGAGCCGGGCGGCGGCGCGCCGGGCCTGCGTCGGGCCGTGCTCCCGGTAGGCCGTCGCGTACGTGCCGGCGGTCCGGGCGGCGATGGTCGTCCAGCCGTAGTGACGGCCGACCATGGCGCGCGCCCGCCGGGCCACCCGCCGGGCGAAGACCTCGTCGCCGAGGAGCTGGTCGACGGCCTCGCCGAGGGCGCCCGGATCGCTGTGCGGGAAGGTCACCCCGGTCACGCCCGGCTCGACGATCTCGGCGAGGCCGCCGGTGCGGGCCACGGCCAGCGGCGCGCCGGCCGCCGCGGCCTCGAGGGCCACCATCCCGAACGGCTCGTAGAGACTGGGCACCACGGTCGCGTCGGTGGCGCCGAGCAGCGCCGGGAGCCGGGTCGAGTCCAGGAATCCCGCGAAGCGTACGGTCTGCCCGAGCCCGAGGCGGTGGGTCTCCTCCTCCAACTCGCCGCGGTAGGGGCCGTCGCCCGCGATCACCACCCGCAGCCCGGGGTGCCGGTCGCGCAGGTACGGCACGGCGTGCACCAGGTGCTGCACGCCCTTCTCGTAGACCAGCCGGCCGGCGTACCCGACGAGCGGGCCGTCGCCGGCGAACCGGGCCCGGGCGGCGGTGACCGCCCCCGGCCGGGCGCGCCAGGCCCGGTCGTCGACCCCGTTGGGCACCACGTCGATCTGCCCGGCCGGCACGTCGAAGAGCGTGGCGACCTGCTCGCGCATGTAGCCGGAGCAGACGATCACCCGGGCGGAGGCGTTGCTCAGCCAGTGTTCGACGCCGTGGATGGTGCGGTTCATCTCCTCGGGCAGCCAGCCCTGGTGTCGGCCGGCTTCGGTGGCGTGGATGGTGCTGACGAGGGGGATGTCGAGGTGTTCGCGCAGGGTCATGGCGGTGTGGGCGACGAGCCAGTCGTGGGCGTGGATGACGTCGTAGGTGCCGGCTTCGGTGGCGCGTAGTGCGGCGCGGGTGAGGGTGTGGTTGAAGGCCATGGTCCAGGCGAGCAGGGAGGAGGTGGCCAGGGGGAAGGTGACGGGGTCTTCGGCGGCGCGGACGATGCGGACGCCGTCGGCGTACTCCTCGAGGGGTGCGCCGTCGGTGTGGCGGGTGACGACGGTGACTTCGTGGCCGGCGGCGGCGAGGGCGACGGAGAGGGCGTGCACGTGCCGGCCGAGGCCGCCGACGAGGACCGGCGGGTACTCCCAGGAGAGCATCAGCACCCGCTGTCGCCGGGCGGGATGGATGTCGATCACGTCGGCGTCAGGTGACAATGCGGCCCCCTTGAGTTGTCCCCGAGTGCGCGCCGCTGGCACCGGAGCGGTGCCCGTGACGGTCGGGACTGGATCGGGACCCATCCTGCTGGCGGCTGGCTAACCGCCGGAGACGCCGCCGTTGCGGTCGTGTAAAGCGCTACCGGCCGTTCCTGCGGGCGCGCAGCAGTTCGGCGACCGACCACGCCTGGAACGGGCACCCGGTGGCGGCGTGCGGCGCGAGTCCGTCGGCCGTCTCACTCACCGATCCCAGGCCGTACTCGGTCAGATGGGCCTCGATGCCGACGAAAAGGTCATCGACCGGCATCTTGGCCCGTCGGGCGGCGTCGGCGTACGGGCCGAGCAGCCACGGCCAGACGGTGCCCTGGTGGTAGGCGCCGTCCCGCTCGGCCGGACCGCCCCGGTGCCGCCCGACGAACTCGGGCGCGTCGGGGGAGAGGCTGCGCGGGCCCAGCGGGGTGAGCAGCCCGCCGGCGACCCGGCGCACGGTGGGCTCGTCGGGCTCCAGCGGCGCGTACGGCAGCGACCAGGCCAGCAGCTGGTTGGGGCGCAGCAGGTCGTCGTCGTGGTGCGCGGCCCCACCCAGCGGATACGCCGGCGCGGGCGCGTCCACCACGTCGTTCAGCCAGCCCGTCGGGGCCGGGAACCGGTGCCGGAACGAAGCGCTGGCCCGCTCGTGCAGCCGCCACAGCTCGCCCGCGTCCCGCCCCGCCAGCTCGGTCAGCTCGGCCAGGCCGGCCAGCCCGTTGACCCAGAGCGCGTTGACCTCCACCGGCTTGCCCGTACGCGGGGTGACCGGCACCCCGTACACCCGGGCGTCCATCCAGGTCAGCGCCGTGCCCGGGGTGCCGCCCTGGGTGAGCAGCCCGTCGGCCGGGTCGACGGCGATGCCGAAGCGGGTGCCGGCGAGGTGCGCGTCGACCACCCCGTGCAGCGCGGGCAGCAGCTCGTCGCCGAGGTCGGTGTCGCCGGTGACGGTGACGTGCCGGCTGACGGCGTGCAGGAACCACAGGGTCGCGTCGACGGTGTTGTACTCCACCCGCCCGGTGTCGGCGGTGTTGGCGAGCATGCCCTCCGACAGCGTCGCCGCGTACGCCCGCAGCAGCTCCCGGCCCTCGTCGGCCCGGTTGGTGCAGAGGAACAGCCCCTCGTAGGAGATCATCGTGTCCCGCGACCAGGCGCCGAACCACGGGTAGCCGGCCACCACGTCCGGCCCGGTGGAGGTGCGGACCACGAACGCGTCGGCGGCCAGCGCGAGCGTCGCCTCGACCGGGTCGGCCGGCTTCGCCGCGGCCACCACCCGCCGGTTACGGGCCCGGGCCGCCGCGACCACCTCGGTCGCCGGTGGCGGCTCCTCGGCCAGCTCGCCGGCCCAGGCGAGCACCGACACCGTGTCGCCCGGGCGCTCCAGCTCGCCCGAGAACCGGCCCGCGTACCAGAGGTCCTCGTCGGGGTTCAGGCCCCGCGCCGCCTCCTCCCGGTGATGCGCGCCGAGCCACCACTGTCCCTGCGGGGTCCAGTCCGGCCCGGCGAGCCGGAACGCGCCCTCGACCACCGCCCCGCCCGGCACCGGCTCCACCCGCGGGGCCGGACCGTCGGCGCGGCGCTCGCCGTGCGCGTCCCGCCAGGTGCAGGCCGCCGCGAGTTCGAGCCGCACCGGCCCGCCGGAGACGAGCCGGTGCACGACGGCCACGCAGGAGCGGCCGTGCGTCATCGCCAGCTCCCGCTCGATCACCACGTCGCCGACGCGCCAGCGCCATCGGGGCAGGCCGTCGGTCAGGTCGAAGCGCTCCAGCAGCTCGAAGCCGCGCGGGTCGACGTCGCCGGAGGCCCACTCGTGCGCGCCCAGGCGCACCCGGGCGCCGGAGGGGAACAGCACGGCCGGGTCCAGGCCGACCAGTCCCACGCGGCGGGACGCCGGCGTCTCGCCGGCCACCACGAGCAGCCCGTGGTACCGGCGGGTGCGCAGCCCGCTCACCGTGCCGGTGGCGTAGCCGCCGAGACCGTCGGTGACCAGCCACTCCCGGGCGGCGCCGCCGGTCAGGTCGCCGCACACCTGCGGGCCGAAGCGAATGTCGATCAACTTTCCTCCACCGGCGGCGGGGTGCAACACGCCACGACGAGAATGGCTCCTGTGGTGAAGTCCCCCGGCGGCGTCGAAGATGTGCGAGTGATCACCGACGTGCCGCCCCCCGACGACTCCGCGCCCGACCCCGAACGGCTCCGGCTGGCTCAGGCCGACGCCGGGGAGCAGGACTGGCGCGCATGGGGTCCCTATCTGTCCGAACGGGCGTGGGGGACGGTACGGGAGGACTACAGCGAGCACGGTACGGCCTGGGACTACTTCCCGCACGACCACGCGCGGTCCAGAGCCTACCGTTGGAGCGAGGACGGCATGGCGGGCGTCTGCGACGACCGGCAGACGTTCTGCTTCGCCCTCGCCCTGTGGAACGGCAGGGACCCGATCCTCAAGGAGCGGATGTTCGGCCTCGGCGGCGACGGCGGCAACCACGGCGAGGACGCCAAGGAATACTGGTGGTACGAGGACTCCACCCCCACCCACTCGTGGATGCGCTGGCGCTACCACTACCCCCAGGCCGCCTTCCCGTACGACGAGCTGGTCGCGGTGAACGCGCTGCGCGGCCGGGACGACACCGAGTACGAGCTGGTCGACACCGGCATCTTCGACGACGACCGGTACTGGGCGGTGACCGTCGACTACGCCAAGGCCACCCCGACGGACCTGTGCGTCGTCGTCACCGTCGCCAACCGGGGCGACCGGGCGGCCACCCTGCACGTGCTGCCCACCCTCTGGTTCCGCAACACCTGGGCGTGGGGGCTGCCCGGCGGCGACCGGGTGCCCCGGCTGGTCGGCGAGGGATCGCGGCTCGTCGGCGAGCACCGGGTGCTCGGTCAGCTGCTGCTGGAGGGCGACGGGGAGCCCACGCCGCTGCTCTGCGACAACGACACCAACGCCGAGCGGCTCTGGGGGCTGCCCGGCCGCTCCGCCTACCCGAAGGACGGCATCAACGACCACGTGGTCGACGGCGCCCCGACGGTCAACCCGGCCCGGGAGGGCACCAAGGGGGCGCTGCACTACGTGCTGGACGTGCCGGCCGGGGCGCAGCGGCGGATCCGCCTGCGGCTGACCCGTACCGCCCCACCGCCCGGCGGCGCCCCGCCCCCGCCGGCGGACCTGGGTGACGGCTTCGACGCGGTGGTGTGGGCCCGGCGGGCGGAGGCGAACCGGTTCTTCGCCGGCGTCATCCCGACCGCCGCGACACCGGACGAGACCCTCATCGCCCGGCAGGCGATCGCCGGGCTCATGTGGGGCAAGCAGTTCTACCACTTCGACGTCAAGCGTTGGCTGGAGGGCGATCCCGGCTCCGCGCCCCCGCCCCCGGGCCGCCGGCACGGGCGCAACAGCGCCTGGTGGCACATGACGAGCTTCGACGTGATCTCCATGCCCGACCCGTGGGAGTATCCCTGGTACGCGGCCTGGGACCTGGCCTTCCACTGCGTCAGCATCGCCCGGGTCGACCCCGGCTTCGCCAAGGAGCAGCTGCTGCTCCTGCTCCGCGAGTGGTACCTGCACCCCAACGGCCAGATCCCGGCGTACGAGTGGGCGTTCGGCGACGTGAACCCGCCGGTGCACGCGTGGGCGGCGCTGAAGGTCTTCGAGATCGACGGCAGCCGGGACCACGACTTCCTGGCCCGGGTGATGCACAAGCTGCTGCTCAACTTCACCTGGTGGGTCAACCGCAAGGACACCGGCGGCAACAACGTCTTCGAGGGCGGCTTCCTCGGGCTGGACAACGTCGGCCCGTTCGACCGGTCGGCGGCGCTGCCGGTGGCCGGGGTGCTGGAGCAGTCCGACGGCACCGGCTGGATGGGCATGTACGCGCTGAACCTGCTCGACATCGCCGTCGTGCTGGCCGAGCACGACCGCACCTGGGTCGACACCGCCACCAAGTTCTTCGAGCACTTCGCCTACATCGCCGCGGCCGCGTACGAGCAGGGCCTGTGGGACGCCGAGGACGCGTTCTTCTACGACGTGCTGCGCCTCGCCGACGGCTCGAAGGTGCCGCTGAAGGTCCGCTCGGTCGTTGGCCTGCTGCCGCTGGCCGCGACGACCCGGCTCACCGCCCACACCCTGCACCGGCTGCCCGAGCTGCACGCCCGGTTGCGCTGGTTCCTCGCCAACCGCCCCGAGTACGCCGACGTCATCGGCGCCCGCCGGCTCGGGCCCGACGGCCGCCAGCACCGGCTGCTGTCCATGGTCGGCCCGGAGCAGATCGTCCGGCTGCTCGCCCGGATGCTCGACACCGACGAGTTCCTCTCCGAGTACGGCCTGCGCACGCTGTCCCGGGCCCACCTCGACAAGCCGTTCTCGGTGACCCTCGGCGGCCAGGAGTTCAGCGTCGGCTACGAGCCGGCAGAGTCGACCAGCGGCCTGTTCGGAGGCAACTCGAACTGGCGCGGCCCGATCTGGATGCCGACCAACTTCCTGCTGATCAGCGCGCTGCGCGACTACGCCGCTTTCTTCGGCGACGACCTCCAGGTGGAGTACCCGACGCGGTCGGGGGTGAAGCGGACCCTCGACGAGATCGCCGACGACCTCTCCGCGCGGCTGATCTCCCTGTTCACCCGCGACGACTGGGGCCGGCGGCCGATCTACGGCGCCGCCCAGCTCTTCCAGACCCACCCGGACTGGCGGGACCTGATCTGCTTCCCCGAGTACTTCCACGGCGACAACGGCGCCGGGCTGGGCGCCTGGCACCAGACCGGCTGGACGGCCCTGGTCGCCGACCTGATCCTCACCCTGCGCCGCTGACCCCGCGCGGGCCGTGCCCGCCCTGAGCCCGCGGGCGGTGCCCGCCCTGAGCCCGGGCGGGTGGTGCCCGCCGTGCCGCAGGCGGGTCAGGGCGGGGCCAAGCCGCCGTGCCGGGCGGGCCGTGGTTATCGTGCCGCAGGCGGGTCAGGCTGCCGTGACGCAGGCGGGTCGCCGTGCCGGCGAGTCGGGGGTCGGCCCGCCCTCGCTGCCCTCGGCCTGTTCTGCCGCGCCCCGTTCCGCCGCGCGTGGCCCGTCCTGGCTCGGTGCGGCCGGCCCGCTCCCCGAACGGTCGCGGCACGGCGAGGCGAACGGGGCAGATCTTGGCAGGAATCGGCCCCTATGGGGGCGCTCCGGTACCAAGATCTCTGGCGACGGCGACGGCGACGGCGACGGCGACGGCGATGGCGATGGCGATGCGCCGGTCCGCAGAGTCGTCAATCCGTCGCGGATGCCTCACGGGCGGTGACGGTCGCTAGCATCGGCGGCGTGTCGCCAGCAGAGGAAGCAGACGCCGCGCCGGCCGAGCGGGAGCGCCTCGTTCTGGCCGCCCGACAGCTGGCCGAGGCCGAGGGGTGGGCGGCGGTGACCCACCGCCGGCTGGCCGAGCGGACCGGGATCGACATCGAGGCCCTCTACCGTCGCTTCCCCGACCCGGCCGCGCTGATGTCCGCCGTGGCGGTGCTCGGCTTCGCCGACCTGGCCGCCGCGCTCGCCGCCGCCCGGGACACCGCCACCGGAGGCGAACGCGGGCAGTGGCCGGCCGTGGTGATGGCCTACCTGGACTTCGCGTACGCCAGTCCCGAGGTCTACGACGCGATGCTCACGCACACCGCGGACCTCACGCTGGGCCGCGACCCGGGGCCCGGGGCGCCCCGGGCGGCCTCCGCCGAGCTGCGCGCGGCCCTGACGCCACTGGCTGCCGGCCGTGACCCCGACACCCTCGCCGAGGTCGGGTGGGCGCTGCTGCACGGCACGGTCATGCTGACGCGGGGAGGGCGGCTGCGCCCGGACGTTCAGGAACAGCGCGAGGAAATGATCATGTCCGGCATATTCGCCGCCCCCTGACCCCGCA